>DATFXZ010000263.1:0-2429 GCA_035315305.1 Terriglobia bacterium
CGAGAACGCCAGGTACACCCGGCGGTTGCTGTCCCTCGGATAGGAATTGGGAATTCAGGAATTGGGGCATTAGTCAGATCCTTACTAAGCGCGGAAGGAGACGATCTTGATTGAACTCAGCGAACACCAGCAACTAATCGCGAAGACCGTTCGGGACTTCGTGGAGCGCGACGTTCACCCCGTTGCTACAGAACTGGAACACCGCAACGAGTACCCGCACGCGCTCGTCGAGACCATGAAGCAACTTGGCCTCTTCGGACTTAATATTCCGGACGAGTACGGCGGCAACGAGATCGACTACACAACTTTCGCCATGGTTTTCGAGGAACTGTCGCGCGGATGGATGGGATTGGCAGGAATCATTGGATCACATTCGGTCTTATGTGACGTCCTGGTCCGGTTCGGTACGGAGGACCAGAAGCAACGGTTTCTGCCACGCCTCGCGAAGGGTGAACCTCGCGGCGGCATCTGCCTCTCGGAACCGAACGCTGGCACAGACTTGCAGGCCATCACGACCATGGCTCGACGCGACGGAGATACGTACTACGTCACGGGGTCGAAAATGTGGGTGACCAACGGGAGACATGGGCAAATCTTTCTATTACTGGCGAAAACCGATCCGACCACTCAACCGCCCCATCGGGGCATGAGTGCTTTTGTAATCGAAAAGGGAGCCGCCGGCCTGACTGTTGGGCGCGATATCGACAAGATGGGATACAAGACAGTCGAAACCGTCGATTTGCATTTCGATAACTTTCCGGTTCCCGCTGCCAATCTCATCGGCGGAATGGAAGGTCTCGGATTCAAGCAAGTGATGACCGGCCTTGAGGCCGAGCGGCTCAATGTCGCGGCGCGAGGCCTCGGTGTCGCGCGGGCAGCCTTTGAAGAAGCAATCAAGTACGCTCAGCAACGTCACACTTTTGGAAAACCGATCGCGCAGCATCAAACCATTCAGATCAAACTCGCGGACATGGCGACGAAGATCGAGGCCTCTCGGCTGTTGATTTACTCGGCGTCAGCGAAAAGAGACCGGCGCGAGCGCTGCGACCTTGAAGCCGGTATGGCGAAACTGTTTGCTACGGAGACAGCGGCCGAAGTTTCTCTGGAAGCGATGCGAATCATGGGAGGCAATGGCTTCTCGAAGGATTTTCCGGTTGAACGGTATTACCGGGATGCGCCGTTGCTCGTGATTGGCGGCGGCACGAACGAACTGCAGCGAATCATCATCGCGCGTCAGCTGCTTCAGAAATACGCTTTATGAACACAACGCTTAAAATCGCTGAATTCATCATAACTGGGAAGCCTCCTGCAGCGGCCCGTCAGCGTGCGGCGACTGCACTATGCGACACGGTTGGCGTCATTCTCGCCGGCGCTCCTGAGGCTGCAGCAACCATCATTCGTCGAACCGTCGTAGAAGAGAGCAAAGGCAATTGCCGGGTGCTTGGTACAGCCGAGCGGGCAAACGCCAGCGATGCTGCATTCGCGAACGGTGTCGCCGCTCATGCGCATGATTATGACGACATGTGTTTCGTCTCGCTGGCGCATCCCAGTTGCGCCCTTGTTCCCTCAATCCTTGCGGCCGGCGAAGTCGGAGGTGCTTCGGGTTCTGCCGTACTCGACGCTTACGTGGTCGGATTCGAATTCGAATGCCGGCTTGGAGTTGTCATGAATCCGCGTCACTACCATGAACGAGGCTGGCACTGCACGTCCTCCATTGGAACCCTGGGAGCTGCTGCTGCGGCAGCTCGTCTCCTTGGACTTGACGCGCCATCCGTTGCGCACGCCCTTGGCATCGCAGCTTCATTGGCATGCGGGCTCAAAGAAAATGTCGGAAGCATGGTGAAGCCTCTTCACGCCGGCATGGCGGCGCGCAATGGTGTGTTGGCCGCGCGCCTGGCGAAGGCTGGTTTTACCGCCTGTGAGCAGAGCATCGACGGCCCGCAGGGCTACCTCGTGGCGATGGACAGCCAGAAGCCGCCGTCCGCTTTGCCTGATGCGATCGCGGATCTCGGATTACGTTGGGAAATCCTGGACACCGGAATCACGGTTAAGCTCTATCCGTCCTGCGCCGCCACGCATCCACCACTCGATGCTCTGCTCAGTTTGAAGCGCCGGTATAAGATCGGTGCCGAGGACATCGCTGCGATTGATGTTGAAGTGGACTCGATGACACCCCGGCTGCTGATTCACAGCCGTCCCTCTACAGCGCTTGAAGCGAAATTCAGCATGCCGTTCTGCGCGGCAGCTGCAATCGTGTTCGGCCATCCGACACTCGAGACCTTTGAGGTCGAGAAGATTCGCGATCCGCGAATTCAGAAGCTTCTACCTGTTGTGACACTGCGAGCAAATCGCGATTTCGATGCTGCAGCACCGCTATCGCAAGCAAACGTCACCGTTCGGCTCAACGATGGTCGCTCCGTCTCTGAGCG
>DATFXZ010000264.1:0-3703 GCA_035315305.1 Terriglobia bacterium
GTACTTGTGCTGAGCTACGAGTACTGGCAACGCGGTTTTGGTGGCGACCTCGCAATCATCGGCCGGCAGTTTCAGATGAACGATCGAGTCCATGTTGTCGTCGGCGTGTTGCCGCCGGTCCCACAGTTTCCTCAGGAAAACGACGTCTACATGCCGACGTCGGCGTGTCCTTTCCGTTCAGCCGATACCTTCGTTGCGGACCGGAATTCGCGAATGATGGGCGTAATGGGGCGTTTGAAATCGGGCGTTTCCCTCCAAAATGCTCAGGCCGAATTGAATGTCATTGCGAATCGACTTCAGGAGCAGTATCCGGAGTCTTACCCCAGATCCGGCGGCTATCGGACCGCTGTCGTTTCCTTAAAGGATCAAATCACTAGAAACATACGTCCTACGTTGTGGGTTCTACTTTGTACAGCCGGCTTTGTTCTGCTTATCGTATGTGCGAGCCTCGCAAACCTGATGCTCGCTCGATTGCTTCGCCGGGACCGCGAAATTTCGGTGCGAGTTGCATTGGGAGCAACCCGCAAGCAGTTAGCGAGGCAGTTTCTCACCGAAAGCACTGTTCTAGCTCTCGTGGGCGGATTGCTTGGTTTAAACGTGGCATTTGCGACTCTGGACGTTTTGGTCGCCTTTGCGGCCAAGTTCACGACGCGCGTACAGGAAATACACATCGACGGCCGCGTACTGTTGTTTACGGCCGTTGTTTCAATTTTCACCGGTTTGGTCTTTGGCTGTATTCCGGCGCTTACATCGCGTCGCGATATCGCAGCTTCTCTCCGCGCCGACAGCCGGCGTGCTTCGAATTCCTCACGACATCAGAGGTTCAGGAACGTTCTGATTGTGGTGGAGGTCGCAATCGCCTTCATTCTGCTCGTGGGCGCAGGACTAATGTTGCGCAGCCTGGTGAAGCTGCAGGAGGTCGACCTTGGCATACGCGCGGAAAATGTTTTGAGCGCGCGCATCGACTTGAACTTCTCGAGATATTCGAACAGTGAAACGATTCGTCGCTTCTATCGGGATCTGCTCGAGCGTCTCCGCGCTATACCCACGGTGACCGCAGCCGGCGCGGGTTCTACATTTCCATTGAGCGACCAGCCACAGCGGATTACGGAAATCAATTTCAAAGACAGCGCCATTGAAGACCCTCAGGCACGGACCCAGACTAATGCGTTCGCTGCAAGCCCGGGTTATTTTCAGGCGCTCGGGATGCCGCTTTTGGAGGGACGTGATTTTTCCGATGCCGATCGCTCTGGCTCGACGCCGGTAACGATCGTAAACAGATCTATGGCACGGCATTACTGGCGTACAGAGAGCAGTTTAGGCCGGCAGATCTCAATTGATAATGGAAGCACCTGGTTGACGATTATCGGAGTTGTGGCGGATTCCAGAAAGAGTCTGGACGCCGAGGTAGAAGACTCTTTCTATGTGCCGTTAGATCAGATTCCGGTTGCCCGGACGATCTTGATCCGTACGACGGGGAATCCGGTGAAGATTGGCCAATTGGTGCGTGCCGCCGTTTATTCTATCGACCCGGAGCAACCGCTCGACAGTCTTCGCACGCTTGAGGAAGTCCGTTCAGACTCTATCTCTTCTCCTAGGCTCACGATGACGCTATTGTCTTTGTTTGCGGGCCTTGCCTTATTGATCACAGCGACCGGAATTGGAGGCGTCATTGGATTCTTTGTCAACCAGCGACGTCAGGAAATTGGAATTCGAATGGCTCTTGGAGCGGAACACGGCAGCGTCTTGTGGCTCGTGCTGCGCGAAGGCATGATGCTCATCTCGCTTGGAATCTTGTTCGGCTTTGCCGGTGCGTTCGGCCTCGGCCGGCTGATGACTGGACTCCTGTTCCGCATTCGTGCAACCGATCCCGCCACGTTCATCGGAGCGGCATTTGTCGTCGTCGTTGTGGCTGCGAGCGCTTGCCTGGTCCCGGCGTACCGCGCAACGACTATTGATCCAACAACTGCATTGCGTAGCGAGTAATTTAATTTGAAAGGAGCTTCTGTGCGAACGATTGCATCAATTCTGTCCGTCATGGTTCTCACGATAACGATCGTAGCGGCTCAACAAGCGGTGGAGCAAAAAACAATGCCGGTCTTTGACGGCAAGACGACGTTGCTTCGGCCTGCGAACTATCGGGAGTGGGTCTTCGTTGGAAGCTCCCGCGGGCTCAGCTATGCTGCAAACCCTCCGGCGACAACGCAAGCTTCATCCGGCATGGGCGAGATGTACCACAATGTTTACATCACTCCCAACGCCTACCGCGAGTTCGCCAAGACGGGAAAGTTCCCGGAAGGAACCATGCTCGCAATGGAAATGGCATCCGCCGATACGAAGCGGGAGCCTGGCCTTCAAGGTTCGTATGAGAAGGAGTTCATCGGACTCGAAGTCTCCGTCAAAGACAGCAGCCGATTCGAGAGCGGATGGGCTTATTTCAATTTCTCAAACGGAATGGGATCGTCGTACAAGGACAAAGCTGAACCCTTTCCGACAAGTGCCGGTTGCGTGGCCTGCCACAAGCAGAACGCAGAAACGGACAACGTGTTTACGCAGTTCTATCCGGTGCTAAGAGCGGCAAAACCCAAATAGGACAGAACAGCAAAAGCCGGTGAAGATTACGCAGCTCTATCAATTTTTGCGGCCAGGACGAAGTCGCTTTCTGTGAGGCCGTTAATCTTGTGAGTCCAGATCTTCACCTGAGCTTTTCCCCACGCCAGATAAATGTCTGGATGGTGTCCTTGCTCCTCGGCAATCGCTCCGACCTTATTGACGAAGTCGAGGGCAGTCTTGAAGTCGGAAAACTTGAACTCTTTTTCGATGTGATGGTTATCAACGACGTTCCAGTTCTCCACTTGAGAGGCTAATGGTTTGATCTGTTCCGCATTCAGAGGAGGCACACCGCCTCGGCATGGAACGCAGGTTTGTTCAGCAAGGCCCATAATCGAAAACCTCCTTCGGTCCCACTTTCATAGAAGCTTAGAATATCGATCATGCTTGATCAACTCGCCCGCCAATTGCGGCCCGACGCGCGAATCACCGTCCTCACAGGAGCTGGAGTCTCGGCAGCGAGCGGTGTGCCGACATTTCGCGGGCCGGATGGACTTTGGAGAAACTTCCGTCCGGAATCGTTAGCCACGCCGGAGGCATTCCGGCGTGACCCCAAATTAGTGTGGGAGTGGTACGACTGGCGCCGGCAGACTTTAGCGACGAAGAAACCAAACCGCGCGCATGAGGTACTGGCGACCTGGAGCGCGCGATATCCGAACTTTAGATTGATAACGCAGAACGTGGACGGTCTGCATGAGCGTGCCGGCACACGGCACGTGATTCGGTTTCACGGCTCTATCTGGGAAGTACTGTGCTGGAACGATTGCAAGGCGTCGCCTGCAAGATGGTGGGACGACACCGTTCCCTTCTCCGCGATTCCACCGCCTTGCCCGCATTGCGACGGAATCGTCAGGCCGGGTGTCGTCTGGTTCGGTGAAGGAATTGATCCGGACGTCATGCGGCAATCGATGGACGCACTCGATTGCGACGTGTTCTTCACGATTGGCACGTCCTCTATGGTGTATCCCGCCGCGTCTCTGGTCTACGAGGCCAAGGCTCGCGGGGCTTACACGGTGGAAATAAACATGGAGGCGACGCCTGCGTCGCGCCTTCTCGACCTGGCATTACAGGGTCCCGCGGAAGAGATACTGGA
>DATFXZ010000265.1:0-9468 GCA_035315305.1 Terriglobia bacterium
ACCGTGTTATTGCATTGAACGGTCAACCTGCCGTTCGACCGATGATGACGCTGACACTCTCGGGTGACCATCGAGTCATTGACGGCGCTCAAGCGGCAGTCTTTCTCAACGATCTGGCCGAAGCCATTCGCGTGCCGGCACAATGGATCAATTGATGGAGAAGCATTATGGCGAAGAAACTCAATCGACCCGAATTTTTGCCTGTCAATGAAGACGACCTGAAACCGGCGCATCGTTGGCACAGGCCGCTTCAGGCGCCCGGGACCACCCAAGTCGATTTCGAAGAGCGCGTCGATTTCCGGCGTTTGCACAGATATCGCCTCGCACGGACGCGAGAAGCGTTGGCGAAATCAGGTCTTGGCGCCATGCTCTGCTTCGATCAGTACAACATCCGCTACATTTCGAGCACCGTCATTGGTGAATGGGCGCGCGACAAGCTGATCCGGTATTGTCTGCTGACCGGGACAGGTGAACCGTGGGTGTGGGATTTCGGCTCTGCCGCTCGTCATCATCGAATTTACTGCCCGTGGCTGCGCGAGGATCATGTACTCGCAGGCAATCCCGGAATGCGAGGCGCGATCGGGCCGGAGGCCGGTTTGTTCAAGCAAGCCGCGAAAGAGATCAAAGACATTCTCAAGAGAGAGGGCGTGGCGGAAATGCCGCTCGGCCTCGATATATGCGAACCGCCGATGCTGTTCGCGTTGCAGGAAGCGGGGATCGAAGTCCGCGACGGTCAGCAGATGATGCTCGCTGCGCGCGAGATCAAAAGCCACGACGAGATCACGTTACTCAACATTGCCTCAAGCATGGTCGACGGCGTGTATCAGGACATCGCTGCAGAACTAAAGCCCGGCGTGAAGGAAAGCCAGATCGTCGCAATGGCAACCAAGCGGCTGTACGAGATGGGATCCGACTGCGTCGAAGCGATTAACTCGATTTCAGGAGAACGCTGCAGCCCTCATCCGCACAATTTCACCGATCGTCTGATCCGTCCCGGCGACCAGGCTTATTTCGACATCATCCATTCATTCATTGGTTACCGTACCTGCTATTACCGCACGTTCACCGTCGGCAGTTCGACGGCGCCCCAGCGTGAAGCTTACAAGCGCGCGCGCCAGTGGATGGATGACGCCATCGAGATGTTGAAGCCGGGCCTCAGCACCGACAAAGCTGCAGAACAGTTGCCGAAGGCTTCCGACATTGGTTTCGAGAGCGAGATGGCTGCATTCGGTCTCAACTTCTGCCACGGCCTCGGCCTCGGTCTTCATGAGCGGCCGTTGATTTCAAGGCTCAATTCGTTCGCCGAACCTTACGAGCTCAAAGCGGGTATGGTGTTTGCCGTTGAGACGTTCTGCCCGGCAACCGACGGAGTTTCGGCCGCGCGGATCGAAGAAATGGTTGTGCTCTCACCTGAGGGCGCGAAGATCATTTCGCTGTATCCGGCAAAAGAATTACCGGTCGCAAATCGGTATTAGCCACAAAAAGGCACAAAACGGGCGTGAAAAACGGGGTCAGACCCTTTCCGCGGAACGGGGGTGTACGTGATGAGTCACGTCACGCTTCGCGAGAGGGGTCTGACCCCGTTTTTCATGCCGGTTTTTGTGCCTTTTGTGGCTATACTGCTCCCAACTTTTCGACAAAGTCTGCGGAGGAAACCATGAGAAAGCTTCTCGTCCGGGCATCGGTGTTCCTGGTTCTCGCATGTCTGGGTCTCGCGACGACTCTGGCTCAAGCACCTAAGGCAAAACGAATCAATCGAGCAATCGAATTGCTCTCGCAAGGCCAGCCGATCTATTACACCGGTTCGCATTCCGGTACGGAGGGCAGCTTTGAGCAGGGGAAGAAAGATGCTCAGATCTATGCCGACTACATCAGCTACGACATGGAACACGCGCCATACGACATCAAAGGCCTCGCCGAGTATATGCAAGGGCTCGCGGCGGGTGGTCCGACCAAGAGCGGCCATCGCATGCCCACCGTCATCGTCAATGTGCCTGTTAATGGCACGGATGAAGCAACGGTGCGTGCGAACGCGTGGATGTTTGCGCAGGTGCTCGCTACCGGTGTGCATGGCGTACTACTGACGCATGCGGACACACCAGGCGCAGTGCGCGCCTTCGTCGAAGCTATTCGCCTTCCAATTCACAAACAAGGCGTCGGCAGCGGGATCAGCGAAGGCCGTCGCGGTGTTCATGGTGCAGACACAGCAGCGAAGATTTGGGGAATCTCACGCGACGAGTATCTGCAAAAGGCCGATGCCTGGCCGCTCAATCCTGACGGTGAGCTGTTGCTCGGCCTGAAGTTGGAAGATAAGTACGCGCTGGAGAATGCAGAGCAGAATTTAAAGATTCCAGGCATCGCTTTTGCCGAGTGGGGCCCCGGTGACATGAGCTTGTCTCTTGGTATTCTCGGTCCCAATCCGGAGCGCAATCCCCAAATGCAGTCCGCGCGAGCGCGGATTTTTGCGGCATGCAAAGCGAACAAGATTTTCTTCCTGAATTCGATGAATCCGATGAACGTCATCGAGATGATCAAGGAAGGCGTCATGATCGGCCCGGCAAATCAGCAAGCTGCTGAAATCGGGAGGAAGTTCACGAACCGGCAAATGCCTTGGTGACGTCTTGACGAGTCGAGAAAGTTTTTTGTAATTCTTGTGCCTCTTTGTGGCTAAATCCCACTTGGAGGAAACAGATGTCTTCGATCTTAGGCCGATTCGGTGTCGTAATCCTTTTATCGCCCACGGTCGCATTGAACGCAGCCCAGACGCAAACGGTGCGCCAAGGTGTGTATACCGAAGCGCAGGCAACGCGTGGCCAGGCGATTTACAAGGACCGGTGCACATCTTGTCATGGTGACGGGCTCGCAGGCCGAAGCGGACCGCCGTTAACGGGAGACGCGTTTGTTACCGCCTGGAGCAAGGAGCCGTTGTTAGAGCTGGCCAGCAAGGTCCGGAACACCATGCCTCAGACAGATCCCGGAACACTCAGCTGGCAGCAAACTGCAGATCTCATCGCGTACATACTTCAGGCCGGCAAGTTTCCTTCGGGGAGAACAGAGCTGCGCGGAGACGAGCAAGCGCTGAAGGAGATCACCTGGCCCGCCAGCGGCGGTAGTCAGCCGAAACCGGCGCCGGCTGCGGCGCAGGCGCCTTCGTTTCCACCGGCCGGCAATCTCGCTCAGGTCATGCGGGGCATTCTTTTTCCAAGTTCGAACATTATTTTCACCGTGCAGACTGTGGATCCCGGCGAGAAGAAGACGGCCGCCGACGGTGCGACGACGAAGCAAGAAGGCGGCTTCAATTGGATGCTCTGGGGCGCCGATATCTACAAAGGTTGGGAATTGGTCGACTACGCCGCTGTTGCTCTGGCCGAGTCCGCGCCGCTGATGTTGACGCCTGGACGCCGGTGCGAGAACGGGAAACCAGTTCCGGTGAACGATCCCGAATGGATCAAGTTCAGTGTCGAACTCGCCGACGCTGGTAAGGCCGCTTATAAGGCATCGCAATCAAGGAACCAGGAGGCAGTGAGCGAAATCAGCAGCGTCGTTGCCGACGCGTGCCTCCATTGTCACCAGGTTTATCGCGATAAACGCGGAGCAGGTACGAATCCGGGCGATCCCTCCAATAAAGCAGGAAGGTGTGTGAAGTGACAAAGACGGAGGAAAGCGGGGTCAGACCCTTCCTGCGAAGCGGGAGTCCTAGTGGCGTCGTCATGCGTTACGTGAGTGGCTCCTAGCCCTGAAGCGGGCTAACCTTGCTCGTCTACCCCATCGGCGGTACCCTTGCGTAATGCGACCCCTTTGGTATTCCATCAACGTCACATTGGACGGGTGCTGCGATCATCGTGCAATACCCGCGGACGAAGAGTTGCACCGTCACGCAGTCGAGAACCTCGCCCAGGCCGATGCCCTCCTCTTCGGTCGGGTGACTTACGAAATGATGGAGGCAGCGTTCCGGCCGCCGGCGCGGACGGGAGCGAGGCCTGATTGGATGGAACCCTTCGCCCGGACGATCGACGCGGCGAAGAAGTACGTCATGTCGAGCACCCTGGACCGAGCCGATTGGAACGCGGAGCTCCTGCGTGGGGATCTGGGGAAGGCCGTTCAGCAGCTCAAGCGGGAGTCGGGCAAGGGACTGTTGGTGGGAGGCGTGAAGCTCCCGCTGTCGTTGGCGGAGCTGGGATTGATCGATGAGTACGAGTTCGTGGTGCAGCCCAGGCTAGCGGGCCATGGGCCGACGTTGTTCGCCGGGCTATCGAAGCATGTCGACTTGAGGCTGGTAAGCCGGCTGGAGTTCGGCTCGGGGGCGGTGGCGATGCGGTATGTCGGGCGAGTGTAGCCGCGGATGGCGCGGATGGAACCAGTGTCATCCGCGCCATCTGCGGCTATGCAAAGCGGACGGCGTAGACGGGAGGCAGATTCGTCGAAACTGTTTGCCAGGAATCGCCACCATCTTCGCTGATCCATACGGACCCAGTGGTCGATCCAAAGGCAAGCCTGTCACCGGTCTCATCAATATCGAGTCCATGACGGTAGACCAGATCGTAAGCGTGTTCCTGCGGCAATCCTTGGCGCAGCGTTTCGAAAGTTTTCCCTCCGTCGCGCGTGCGGTTAACCACGACGCGCCCGTCGATTGGACAGCGCTTCTCGTCTTTGGCCGAGGGAACGAACCACGCTGTGTTGGGATCCTTGGGATCGACTGCTACTGGAAATCCGAAAACGGACGGCTTCACGTCTTTGATTTCTTCCCACGAGGCTGCACCATCAGTCGACCTGAAGATTCCGTTATGGTGCTGTACCCAGAACGCGTCAGGATTTGCCGCACACTGCACCAGGCAGTGCACGTCCTGGGCAATCGGCTCCGACTGCACTTCAGGTGGAACATACTCAGCGCGCATTCCTCGGCCGGTCAAGTCCCAGGATTTGCCGCCGTCTCGCGTAATCCAAACGCCGCCGGTTGAGACTCCAACGCTGACGTGGCGCGAATCGCGCGGGTCGACGCAGATGGAATGAATGCCGGGGTACTCGGCTCCATTCGGACCCCATTCCTCCCGCTTCGGATGATCCCAAAGCGGCCGGTTCAGTTCCCAGGAATCGCCGTTGTTTTCCGACTTGAAGAGTCCGCCGGGCATCGTGCCGCACCAGATGACGCCAGGTTCATCCGCACCACCCGGAGCCAATCCCCAAATCAGTTTGAGCGCCCAATCGAGAGTTTTGCCGAAAAACGGAATGGGTTTCGGAACATAGCCTTCGGGCATCGGCGGATACTGGGGTGCCGCAATTTCGGCCCACGTCTCGCCGTGGTCGCTCGAGCGATGCAGCTTGATGCCGAAGTGACCATGATTGAATGCCGCAAAGAGATTGCCGTTGCGCCGATCGTGCATCACCAGCGTAATATTGTCGCCGACAAAAGTACCGCGGCTGATGGACCATTTCGAGACGCGACGATCCACCGTAAATAAACCTTTTCTTGTGGCTACATAAAATCGATCGCTCATTGCTCACTAACCTCCCGGGGTAAAGCGGAAGTGTAGCAGAAGAACCGAGGGGTCTGACCCCTTGTCCCTATGAATATCGAAGACCGGGATAAAGGACACTCAAGGCGAGAGTAAAAATCGGATCGAATGCTTTGTCGAACAGCCACCACGACGCAACCAATCCCGCCATTTGAAACATCGGCTGACGAATAAATGAGAGAAATCGCAAAGCGGTGCGCTCGGTCATGAGCAGCGTCACGCCGGTTCCCCCATCAAGGGGCGGAACGGGAAAAAGATTGAATGTGCCTAACAAAAGGTTTTGAAAAAACAGCACACTCACAAACGTGGACGCAAACCGCATCAGGTTGCCGGCATTTGCAGTGGCGTCTGTGATGCGAACAAAACTCGCGGCGTCCGGAGGCCGGAAAACGTCTGCGGCCAAGCCGACGCGGATGCACACCGCCGCGATCAACATCAGAGCGAAATTTGCCGCCGGCCCTGCAAGAGACATCAACGCCGCGCGACGCGGATAGCGCTCCTGCCACCGTGGATCGTAGGGAGCGCTGGCCCAGCCAATCATCCATCCGCCCATAACGTACGAAATGATGGGCACGAGCACCATGCCGAACGGTTCGCGTCGAATATGCGGTGCAGGATTGAGCGTTACTTGTCCGCCATGAAAAGCCGTTGGATCTCCGCCGATCTTTGCAGCTAACGCATGCGAGGCTTCATGGCACGTTGTGGAGAACAGGAAGACGATGTACCAGATCAGTCCCAGCGTGAGAAACTCCGGCGTGACTTGTTCCATCCGAAGGATTGTACAGTGTGGACGGATGCAAACTCGCCCTGAACTATTACAATGGTGCACCTATGCTTTTCATTCTTCGATTTACCAACAATCCGGATCGCGTCGGGCTGCTTAGCAAGTTTTATCCTGCGCATCTCGAATGGCTCAAAGAACACGAATCCGTTGTCCTCGTCCCCGGCGCTATCAGAACGGAGCCGGATGCTGCACCAGTCGGTGGCTTGTGGATCGTCCGTGCGGAGAGCAAGTCGGAGGTTGAGTCACTCTTCCGAACAGATCCGTTCTGGGCTAACGGTCTGCGACAGAGTTACGAAATACTTCTTTGGTCCAAAGCATTTCCGGATAAGACGGTGCCGGTGTAAGTCGGCGACGACACAGAGACAAAAAGACACAGAGTCACAAAGGCCTCTGTGTCAATTCGTCCTAAACGTGTAATTCAGAATCCACACGAGGAAAAGCACCAGCGGGACGTGTATCACGAATTGCAGCATGGAATAGCCGACGATGTCGCGCGCCTTTAAGCCGAGAATTCCAAGCAAGGGCAGCATCCAGAACGGATGAATCAAGTTCGCCAGCGCCTCCGTTGCGTTATATATCTGAACGACCCAGCCTAAATGCATCTGTAGTGATTTTGCCGCATCCAATATATATGGCGCTTCGATGAGCCACTTTCCGCCGGCCGAAGGAACGAACAATCCCAGAAACGCAGAATAAATTCCCACGAGTACAGGGAACGTGTCGTGTCTCGAGACCGCAACGAAGACATGCGCGAGACTTTTCGCAAGTCCGGACTCTGTCATCATCTTGACGATGCCGCCATACAAAGGATATTGAATGAGGACTCCCGCGACCGAAGGTACAGCAGCCGTAACGGCATTAATAAAAAACCGTGGACGCCAATGAAGGAGCAGACCGGCAATCAGAAATGCGAAGATGTAGTGGTTGAGTTCGAGGATGACGCTCGCTCCTTTTTCTGCGACTTCGAGGACCAGATAAGCAATACCGAAGAACGAAACGAGGATCGTCAGCACAGGACTATATTCCAGCCATTCGCCCGGTTTTTCGAGTTTAGCCATCGTTTTGGCAACCGGTTCATACCTGACGCCCATCGCTTGCATCTCGCGTGCATACTCGAGCGTCGGGTGCGAGTAGACCGCAACGAACATCGATGCCACGATCAGTACGGCAGCGATAAGCATCCCTTGCCACAAACCCAATGTCTGTGAAAGAGGGATCACTCCACTGATTTGCTGAATCGACTGGGGCAGAGAAGCCGGCGCGGCCATGAGGAGCGCCGCGGAAGAAGACAAGCCGAGCGCCCACACACTGCCGACTCCCAGATAGCCCGCAGCGCCGATCGCCCGGTAATCCGATCCGCGGACGCGATGCGCCACTTCACGCGCGAGAAGGCCGCTGAAGATGAGACTGAAGCTCCACGATATCAGCGACGAAAGCATCGAAAATAAAGCGACGAACGCTGCGGCGCTCTTTGGCGTTTGAGGAATCGCAGCCATCCGGCGAATCACTGCATACACCGGCGGCGCGGTAGCGAGTGCGTAACCGCTGATGATGATCATCGTCATCTGCATCGTGAACGCCACGAGATCCCAGAAACCTGCGCCGAACCACTGGGCTGTATGAGTCGGCGAATTTCCGATCGCAACGCATGCTACGTAAACGATGATTACGCCAACCAGCGCCAGCGCAAATGCGTCGGGAAACCAGCGTTCGAACCAGTTCGACAAACGCAGGCCCGATAAGGCGAGCCAAGAGCCTGCGTGGGTTTTCTCCTCGGTCTTCACGGGCCGGGATTGTATCAACACCGCGGCCTTTCCTATTGATTTATCGCTTCCGGCTGACCTACTGTAGCGGCCGCTAAAGTTTTCTTCATACGAGGAGCTATCAGCAGCAATGAGTTATCAAACCCTGGAGGACAAATTACGCGCGGTCGGGAATCCGGTTCGCATGTTGCGTAATTCTCAGATTGGACCGTATGCCTTTCCGGTAGTGCGTGCCGAGTTTACCAACTGGCGGGATGAACAACGCTCGTGGCGTGAGACCTGTGCGCTTTTTGACCAGTCTCACCACATGACGGATCTTTACGTTGAAGGTCCCGATGCGCTCGCACTGTTCTCGAATCTTGGTGTCAACAGCTTCAAAACTTTCAAAGTCAACCAAGCGAAGCAATTTGTTGCGTGCAACGAAGAGGGATTCGTTATTGGTGATGCAATTCTCTTTTACCTCGACGAAAACAAATTCAATCTCGTAGGACGCCCTTCCGCCGCCAATTGGGTGCAACACAACCTGGAGACCGGCCAGTACAAAGCCAAAGGCGAGAGGGACGAGAGGTCTGCTGTGAATCAAGGCCGGCGGAAGGTCTTTCGATATCAGGTGCAGGGACCGAATGCCATCAAGGTTATGGAAAAGGCGGCCGGAAAGGCGGCGCCCGACATTCGGTTTTTTAATATGGATGTGTTCAAGATTGCCGGCCGTGATGTCCGGGCGTTGCGCCATGGAATGGTCGGGCAACCCGGGTGGGAATTGTGGGGCCCATGGGAACACGGCGAGGAAGTGCGCGACGCTATTGTGGAAGCTGGACAGGAGTACGGGATTCGACAAGTCGGAGCGAGAACTTACCCAACGACGTGCCTCGAATCGGGTTGGATTCCTTCGCCTGTTCCAGCGATTTATGTCGGTGAAGAGTTGAAGCGATATCGTCAATGGCTGAGCGCGACGAGCTACGAAGCTATGGCATCACTCGGCGGCAGTTTCTACTCCGATAACATCGCGGATTACTACTTGACGCCGTTCGACCTCGGATATGGGGCCTTCGTCAAATTCGACCATGACTTCGTCGGACGTCCCGCGCTTGAGAAATTAGCCGCGAAACAGACTCGCAGAAAAGTGACGCTCGTCTGGAACGGTGATGATATGGCGCGTGCGTTTGGTTCGTTATCTCGCGAAGGAGATATCACCAAGTACATCGATTTGCCGCTCGCGAACTACTCAACGCTGCCGTTCGATAAAGTTTTGAAAGACGGTAAAACTGTCGGACTGTCCACGTATACTGGCTACACCTATAACGAGCGTGCAATCATCTCGCTTGCTGTTGTCGACAGCGAACACAGCGAACCGGGAACCAAGCTAACGCTCGTTTGGGGTGAAGAAGGCCGAGGGTCGTCGAAACCG
>DATFXZ010000266.1:0-5385 GCA_035315305.1 Terriglobia bacterium
CCGGACGAGGCGTCCACATTGTGCAAAAGCATATCGCTGTTTTTGATCTGAACCGTTTGACCCACACGGGCCCCGACGACGCGAGGCGTGTAGACACATGCCTGCTGATCAATGACCACAGGTTGAGTAGGAATCGGGGTCTGAGGAACGTTTCCTTTTAGCCGCACGAATACATTCGCGAGACTGCCGTCGGCTGTGGCGACGACATATTGCTGGATCACGCGCTTTCCCGCATTCATCTTCGAGCACATCGGATCCATGCCCATGCGGATGATCGGATTTCCGGGTAACTTGCCCGTCAGGCGCATGTGGCCTTTGATCGTGCCGGTGTTGCTTTGCGCAACCGCGCCAGCGGCAACGATCGAGCAAGCGAGTAATAGGAAAACGATTCGAGATCTCAACTACCGCTCTTCTGGTTAGCCGCTTCGACCGGCTTCTCATTTGGATACCAATAATGCAGATGACATTTCTCACACGCATTGTCGATACCGTCGCCCGAATTCAATAATGCCTCTGCGTTTTTAGCTTCGATCGCCTTGAAGGCTTCCATTGTTGCGTCGCGCAGGCCCTGTGCATATTTATTCCAGCTCGCGCGATCTTTGTTGATCAAGTCCTCGATCTGTTCGGGAGAAAGCTCGACCTTTGGATCATCGGCTTTCTCGCCGGGCTTGGCAACGTGGCGGCCGGGTATTTGCAGGAGATTAGTGGCCTCCAACAGCATGATCGCGTGCCGGCGCACTTGCTTCCAGTCTTCGTCTGTGTGCGGCGCCTTCTCCTCAACCCCCTTTGCGCTCACTGTGGTTTCCACAGCGTCCCAAATGTAGTCTGACGCCGGATCGACGATAGAATCCATAACATCCTTGACTGTATTTAAGCTGTACTCCGGCTGCTGTTGTGGCGCCTGAGACGACTTCTGCGTGCAGGCACCTGCCAATAGAACCAAAATGCTCGTTAGAGCAACGGATACATACTTTCGCATCGCAATCCTTTCAAATGATGGCGGTACTACACCCATCGGGGCGAATTTTAACTCTAAATTTCACTGAACTCTCTCTTAAGAATTTCTTAATTCTTAGTAAGCCGAGCCGCAGATAGCGCGGATGACACGGAGGGGCAATGGAGCAGACCATTGCCCTTCCGTGTCATCCGCGCTATCTGCGGCTCCACTTAGTTAGAATTTGAACTTCACTCCCAATTGAATCTGGCGGGGGTCGAATGCAGAGGTGAATCCAAGAGGATCCGCGGGCTTCGCGCGGCGGTTTCCTTCAACGCTGTAGCTAGGGAGAGGCGTCGTACCAACGATATTGTTGACGCCGGAGAAATTAACTCTGTTGAACAGATTGAACGCTTCGACGATTCCTTCCAGCCTGTAATCCGAATCTCCGCGAAGACGGAATTCCTTCGCAACACGCAAATCAAAGTCGATGTAATTCGGCCCGCGGCCGGTGTTCCGGCCTGCGAAAGGCGGACGGTCAGTATTGGCCTGCGTATCATTGTTCGCGTCGAATCCGAGGAGCAGGTTGAAAGGATGTCCGCTTCCGTAGGTAAAGATTGGCGCGACCGTGATGCCCGCAATCGGATCGACTACGCCGCTGACGACCAATCGATGGCGCTGATCAAATGCGGATAATGATCGCTCGTTGCGCAGATTCAGCTGATTTGCCGCTTGAAGATCCGTGATGAAATCGACGGTATCGTCAATCGCCTTTCCCAGGGTATACGACACCTGAAATTGATAATGATCGCTGTACCGCTTCGTCGCGCTCACCGCTAAGCCGTGGTAGATCGAACTCCCCGACGATTCGACTCGATTGTCTTGCAGGATGGCCGGATTGATCGGCCCGAACACGGGACCAAAGGCATTTGTCCCCGTTTGCCTGAGATTCACATTTCGTGAGCGAATTACTCTCACTCCGCGACTCCCGATATAGTTTGCGCTCAGGTTAAGACCGTAGACCGTGCGGTCGATCCCATAGCTGAATTGCTGGTTGTAAGGATTGACCAGATTCGGATCCGTCCGAAGGAGCACTGGAGGCGTAATACCCGGACGAAGTCCAAGCGGAGCGATATCGGCGGCTGTGAGCACTCGGTTTCCGAAGATGTTTTGTCCCTTCCCAAGACCCCATACTTGGGCGGACGTCGCAGTGAGTCCCGGTAAGCCGGTCAGCGGGACAAACACCTGCGAAATTTGCGTGCCGTCCAACACACGGGCTACAAAGGCCACAGCTTCGAACAACGGCGAATAGTAAATCCCGTATCCACCGCGAATCGCAGTCCGGGAATCGGGACTGTAGGAAAAACCATAACGCACACCGAAGTTATTCCGGTCACGATGCACTGGAGGCGGCTGGAATTCCATTTCATAGCGGACGCCAAGGTTTATCGTCAATTTCCGCGTGGGCTTATAGTTTTCCTGAAGATACGCTCCAACGATCTTGTTGTTCAGGGTTGCCACCGGATCGCCGAAACCTTGCTGATACACGATCGGCAGTCCGAAATTGAAAGCCTGCAATGAAGTAATTGAGGCCGATAAATTCGGTACCAGATCCGCGCGGCCGGCTGCAACTAAGGCCGACCCTATGGCCGTGGTTGTTCCAGGACCGAAAAACGTGTCCCCGACGAGCCCTAAAGGAATACCTTCGCCAAAAATGAAACGGCCGCCCAGAAATACTTCAGTAGTTGTATCGAATGGAATGTAGTGGACGTCGGCGCCGAATTTGACCTCATGCTTACCATGAACGGTGGTCATGTTGTCGAGCCATTGCCATCGTTTCTCGTTGCGCTTTGAAGGAAGATAGAAGTCTCGGCCAAGCGCAGCAACACCGTTGATCGTAATCTCAGGTCCGAAAGGATCGGCGGGCAGCGCATTATAATCGCGATTCGCGAACTGAAACCGAAACTCATTCACCAGGCGTGGTCCAAAGAAATGCGATTCGCCGAAAACACCCGCGTAATCCTGGATGGCGTAGTTGGCACCGCGGGACGGGGTTTTCAATCCGCCGGTTCCTCCGCCGATGGTGTCGATATCAGAGAACGTCAGCCGACCGAATACCTGATCCGATCCTGAAACGGAATGGTCCAGCCGAAGTGATGCCGTGTTGTCGTTGTTCCGAAAAGGAAAGACACCACTGTTGGATTCCAGGAGAGCCACGGTAGCGGGAAACGTCTGCCGTGACGTCGTCAGGACACTGTTCAGTGTGGCAGCAATTCCTTGAAGGCCCGGAATTGCAGTGAGTCCCTGAATCAACGCGCGCTGAGAAGCTGTCGGCTGAAAGAAATTCGTATTCTCGAGAAATGTCACGAACCGGGACTCACGCTGGCGCAGGCCTTCATACGACAGGAAAAAGAAAGTCCGATCTTTCTTTATCGGGCCGCCGAGAATAAATCCGGCTTGAACCCGGTTATACGGCGGGTCGATTTTGCTATTGTTCGCACCAAATGCAAACGGATTCCTCGCATCCAGGGCCTCGTTACGCATAAATGCGAAGACGCTGCCGTTCAAACGATTCGTGCCGGATTTGGAAACGATATTGATCAACCCTCCGCCGGCGCGGCCGAATTCCGCAGAGAAGTTCGATCGGTTGATCTGGAATTCTTGAACTGCTTCCTGGCTCATTGTGGACCGTACGGCCGCGACAGCGTCGTCGTTATTGTCGACGCCGTCGATCGTGACGTTGTTCGAGCGGCCATTTTGACCAAGAAAGGACAGTCCGGAGGTCGGCGCCTGAGGGAGACCGAAACTGACGAGCGCCTTGGAATCGGTCACGCCCGGCGTGAGTAATGAGAAGTTGAGGAAGTTCCGCTCGTTGATTGGAAGATTTTCGATTTGCTTTTCCGTGATCGTATCGGACTGTTGTGTCTTCTCAGTTTCAACCTGCAATGATGTTTCCTGGACCAATATTTCTTGCTGCACCGCAGCCGGCTGCAAAACCGCTTCAATAACCACGATCTGACCAACCGTGACTTCGACCGGCCGGCGTGTGTAGATTGAAAACCCCGTGAGCTGCACTTTGAGCTCATAGTCAGCCGGCGGCAACAGGAAGAAGCGGAAGTTTCCGATATTGTCCGACGTAGCGGAGCGCTCTATGCCGGTATCAATGTTAGTCACGGTGACGGTGGCGCCAGGCAAGACTGCGCCGGTCGAGTCGGTGACAGTCCCTTTGATGTCGCCGGAAGAGGTCTGCGATTGAGCGAAGCAGTTGACGCAAACGAAAACAGCAAGTGCTGCGAAACAAAACTTTCGAAGGTTCATTGATCATCCTGTGGTTAAGTTAGGTCCAAACGTATCGACTGGGCGGACGGGGGGCGGAACCCGCGCAAGCCCGATAGGGCGCAGCTATTAAGAAAAGTTGTCGCTCACAAGCAATATGGCTTGTGAGCGACCACCCCGTCTGCGGCGCTAAGGTGGGCTTCGCCGAAATTTTCTGGATGCCGCAGCCACCCCTCCTCACGAGGAGGGGAATGGAACAAATCGAAAACATCACCATCTTTTGCCGATCGCCGCGCCGAGTATAATGAAACGGCACTGAGAACCGAAATGATAAACAAACCTCTATGCGTTTCTTTCGTCATTGCGCTCCTACTACTTTCCGCTTGCACGTCGCGACCAGCCGTTTCGAACCAAGCCCCAAGCGGAACGTGGTCGGGAGAATATGGTCTCGGCCCCGACCGACGTGAGTCCATCAGTGTCGACCTGCGATGGGAAGACGGAAACCTGCGCGGAATCGTGCACGCGGGACCGCGATCTCTGCCGCTCACGAAAGCTTCATTCACAGCCGAAACAGGAGCCATCTCGATGGAATTCGATGCCGAAGGCAACCGCGGACGGATCGTACACTACATCATCGATGGAAAAGTAAACGGCAATACGATGACGGGCACCTGGACTCACGATGATGAAAAAGGCGACTTCCACATCACGAAGCAGTAGGGCCAGGTGCGTCGAATGCAGTTTCCTCGCCAATACAAAACGTTTGTCTTTTGGGAATTAAGGCGCGGTCCGTACTGAGATCGCCATAGTTTCTCGCTGAAATCTCGACCCGCTTCTCGCCGATTTCGCGACTCAGTCCCAACCCGATCCAGCGCTGGCCGGCATGACCCTCATGAATGCTTCGACGGCATGGATCTGCCCGCCATAAATCTTAAAAGCTTCCCACACAATCAGGGCATTACCAGGCAATCCGAACGAATATGGAAAAACACAGAGACACAAAGACACAAAGGTACAAAGGCGCGCAGTAAAAAAGCATTGGATGCGCGCCTTTGTGCCTTTGTGTCTTTGTGTCTCTGTGTTTTTCATCCCGTTTGAATCAAGCACGTTGTTGCCCTCGGTAGACCAGGTTTTCAAACGAACGATCCTTCAAGTATTGATCGAGCCCCCATCGC
>DATFXZ010000267.1:0-9756 GCA_035315305.1 Terriglobia bacterium
ACTGATCGCGTACGGCTGGAAGATCAGCTCATTCAAAACGAGAAGCTCACTTCCATTGGCTTGCTGGCAGCAGGCGTTGCGCATGAGGTGAACACACCGTTAGCCGTCATTTCCAGTTACTCCCAGATGTTGCGGAAGGAAATCAGTCCTGAAGATAGCCGAAACAAGCTCCTTGAGAAGATTACAAAGCAAACATTTCGCGCGTCGGAGATCGTCAATAGCTTGCTGAATTTCTCCAGAACGAATGCCACGGAATTCACCGAGGTCGACGTTCACCAGCTTATTACGGACACGATTGCGCTTCTGCAACATCAGCTCAAGAGCGGCCGTATCCGTGTCGAACAGGAGCTTGGCGCAGAGTGTCCCATAACTTTCGGCAACGCCGGCCGACTGCAACAGGTATTCTTGAATCTGATCGTGAACGCGCGAGATGCAATGCCCGAGGGTGGCGAGCTGCGCGTCTTGACGGACACCATGAATTCAAAGATCGAAATTCTCGTGCAAGATACCGGCACAGGGATCAGCCCCGAAAATATTAAGAAGATCTACGATCCATTTTTTACGACGAAGGCTCCCGGGAAGGGGACAGGGCTTGGTCTGTCCGTCAGTTACGGAATCGTACAAGAACACGGTGGGACTATTTCAGTGGAAAGCAAGCAGGGGGTCGGAACGACCTTCAGGCTGGAATTGCCTCTGGTTAGGAAGACCGTGAATGTCTAAACGAAAGGGAATCGTCCTGATCATTGACGATGAGGACGAAATTCGGGAAAGCATTGAGATACTGCTCACGTCTGAAGGGTTGACCACAAATACTGCAGCCACCGGCGAAGAAGGCCTTAGAAAAATCGAAGAGAACCTGTATGACGCTGTTCTTCTGGATCTCATGCTTCCGGGCAAGTCCGGCATGGAAGTCCAAAAGGATATTAAGCGCATCGATCCAACGCTACCTGTCGTAATCATCACAGCAATAGGCGCGGTTGAGACCGCCGTCGCGGCCATCAAAGAAGGATCCTACGATTACGTGACGAAACCTTGGAACAACGAGAAGCTTCTCGTCATCGTAACCAATGCGATTAAGCAGAGGCAGCTGATAAGTGAGAATTTGCACCTTCGCCGTGCACTAAAGGAGCGCTTCGGCTACAGCAATATTATTGGAAAGAGCGAGAAGATTCTTAAAGTGCTGGACGTCGTGACGCAGGTCGCCACAAGCCGCAGCACGGTCCTGATTCAAGGCGAGAGTGGTACTGGGAAAGAACTTATCGCCAAAGCTATCCATCTCAAAAGCCCTCGCGCCGATAAAGCCTTTGTCCCGGTGAATAGCGGCAGCATGCCGGTCGATCTTTTGGAAAGCACGTTATTTGGACACGTGCGAGGTGCATTCACGAGCGCTATCGCTTCCAAGAAGGGATTGTTCGAAGTTGCTGATCAGGGCACGATCTTCTTCGATGAGATCGGCACAATCAGCATGGAAACGCAGGCTAAGCTCTTGCGGGTGATCCAGGAGAAAGAATTCATGCGCCTGGGCGCAACGGAGACGATTAAAGTTGACGCCCGGATCATTGCTGCAACGAATGTGGATTTGAAGAAGCTGGTAGACGAAGGCCGGTTCCGGGAAGACCTTTACTACCGCCTGAACGTCATTAACATCCAACTGCCGCCGTTGCGTGAAAGAAAAGAAGACATCCCGGCGCTCGTCGAATTCTTCACGAAGAAGTACTGTGAAGAAAACGGCAAACAACAGTATCGATTCAGCTCGGAAGCGCTCAAGGTCCTGATGGATTATCACTGGCCGGGAAATGTACGCGAGCTGGAGAACGTCGTCGAACGGGCGGTTGTGCTATCGCAGGATGAAATCATCGGACGCGAACTGCTGCCTGAATCGATCCTTTCGCCTTCGGCGCGGTTTGCAACTCTTTCGTCCTTCCCGCTGGCAAGGAACACGTCGTTGTTTGAAATCATCGATGCGTTCGAGCGAAGAGTGATCATTGAGATGCTCGAACAGACCAGCTGGAGCCAAACAGAAGCGGCCGATAATTTTAAAATTCCGTTATCGACGTTGAATCAAAAAATCAAACGCCACGGCATCGAAATCAAAAAGAAACGCGAACGACCGTCCGGAGTTCCCACCCCAACGAAGTAGCTGCCCATGGTTGAATTCGTATTGCAGTTACGCGAGCGCGCAGCAAAATCACCGAAACGCATCGTTTATCCCGAGGCCACCGACCCTCGGGTTTTGCGGGCGGCGGCACGAATTGTCGAACTACGAATGGCGAAGCCCATTCTGGTAGGTTCGCCGGAAGCGGTAGAGAGCAAGGCGCGGGAGCTTGGTATCAACGTTTCACACATCGAAATCGTTGACCCGAAAACTTTGAACCTGGCCGACCGTTATGTCGGCTTATTGTTGCCCGATTGGAAGTCACGCGGCATAACCGAGGTGGAGGCGTTAAAGCGTTTTGAAAATCGGATGTATTTCGCGGCCGCAATGGTTCGGGCTGGAGACGCGGACGGTTTTGTTGGCGGCGCAGCAACGACGACTGCCGACACCGTTCGGGCAGCCATTCACTGTATCGGCTTGAATGCGACTTCAAAAATAGTTTCGAGCTTCTTTCTCATGGCGATGCCTTCGACTAATCTGATTTTTGCGGATTGCGCTGTTGTTCCTATGCCCACTATGGACCAGCTCGCAGACATTGGTTTGGAGGCGGCTCGAAACGCACGGATATTTTTACAGGCCGAGCCACGAGTCGCATTCCTTTCATTTTCCACTAAGGGAAGCGCCTCGCACGCGTCGCTGGATCGCATTCGGGAAGCTGTCGCCACAGCAAAGGCTCGAGCGCCGGAACTGATCCTGGATGGTGAACTTCAGGCTGATGCAGCCTTAGTCCCAGACATTGCCCGTTCGAAGGCGCCCACCAGTACCGTCAAAGGCCGAGCGAACACACTCATATTTCCTGATCTTCAATCCGGAAACATAAGCTACAAACTCACAGAGCGTTTAGCAGCCGCGCGCGCGATCGGACCAATCCTCCAAGGATTGAAGAAACCGGCCAATGATCTCTCTCGGGGCTGTTCGGTTGACGACGTTATCGACGTCACTGCAATTACGGCGTTGCAGGCGGGGTCAGGAAATTCGGGGACGGTTGCCTAAATTACCCAAATTCAAAAAATCTTGGAGCGAATTTAGGTAATTTAGGCAACTGTCCCCGAATTTCCGCACATACCGGGCTGCGGAGCGCCGCAGCGCCCACAACCTTGTTCTGCCACGTCACCTGTAGAAGATCCCGCAACCGCAAACACGGAGAGTTGCTTCTCCACGTTTGCACTGTGACAGTGAGCACAATCTGCAAGTGAATCGTAACGAGGAACGATCTTTTCGAAATGCCGGCCGCAGTCTTTACAGAGATATTCGTAAATCGGCATAAGACCTCAATTACTGGAGGATCCGGTATCCACCCAATCCGCAATGAAGACGTTTGTTTCACCTTCCGTTTTTCCATGCCGATTGGAAGCCCAGACCAGCTGCTTCCCATTATTGGTGAACATCGGAAATCCGTCGAACCCTTCGTCAAACGTGATCTGTTGAAGTCCGGTCCCGTCGCGGTTGATCAGGAAAAGGTCGAAATTGGGACTGCGCGGATTTGGATTATTAACATTGGAAGCGAAAATAATTTGCCGGCCATTTGGATGGAAATACGGCGCAAAATTTGCTGCACCATTGTGTGTGAGCTGTCTCTTGTCGCTGCCGTCCGCCCGCATGACCATGATTTCCAGTTTGGTAGGCATGACAAGGTTTTTCGCGAACAGATTCTTGTATTGCGCAACTTCTTCCGGCGTTTTTGGCCGGCTGGCACGCCACACGATCCATTGACTATCCTGCGAATGCCACGCCCCTCCGTCGTAACCTAACTCATTGGTCAGCCGTCGTTGTTGAGTGCCGTCCAGATTCATGTCGTAGATTTCGAGATCTCCATCGCGAGCCGAAGTGAAAACGATTTTCTTACCATCAGGTGAAATCGTACCTTCCGCATCGTAGCCGTCGGTCGTTGTCAAACGTTTGAGATCCGTACCATCCGGTTTGGCAGAAAAGATGTCGAAGGTGCGGTAAATCGGCCAGACGTATCCTTCCGAGCGATCGGCGGGCGGTGGACAATCAGGCGAACCGAGATGCGTCGAAGCATATATGATTCGCTTTCCGTCTGGAGTGAAGTACCCACAGGTTGTTCGACCTTTTCCCGTGCTGACAAGCTTCACATTCGAGCCATCACGATTCATCGTGAAAATTTGATCGCATTTGTACGGTTCGCGCGTCGACTGAAAAATAATCTTCTGACCGTCGAGCGAAAAATACGCTTCGGCATTTTCCCCGCCGGACGTGAGCTGTCGAATATTTCGAAGGTGAACTTCTTTCGGGTGTGGTTGAATCGCCTGCGGTCGCGCGATGTAGATGCCGGCCATCACAAGTGCTGCAAATAATGCAGCTAAGAAAATGCGCGTAAATCTCATGAACTATCTCCTTGCCTCCAACGTCACGTTCACCTTGACATCTTGCCCATTGCGCTTGACAACAACGGGAACAATGTCGCCGACCTTTTTTGATCGCAACGCGTAAGTGAAATCATAAAGGTTTTGAACCGGCTTGCCATCGAACTCGACGAGCAGGTCGCCCTGCTTCAGACCGGCCTTCGCAGCGGGGCTATTGTTCTGAACGTCGGCGAAAAGAACGCCTTTGAGATCATCCCTAAAATCGGGAACCGAACCGAAGTAGGGACCATACCCTCCGCCACTGCCGGCGCTTGCCGGCCTGGGTTGTTGGACTTCAGTGTATTCCAGCCGCTTCGGTTCACTGCCCATCCTGTCGGCCATCATGTAAACGAGCGAGAGAACTTTAACCGCGCCGGCAGCATTGATCTTGTCGTACGTGTCTGTGGGCTTGTGGTAGTCGGTGTGGAGCCCGGAAAAGAAAAACAACACGGGAATTTTTTTCGAATTGAACGACATATGATCGCTCGCGCCATAACCGGAATCGGAATAGTCGAGCTGCAGGTGCACCGTCTGGTTGAATTCCTCGAGCCAGGGCTTGAAGTTCGGAGAAGTTCCCACACCCCCTACAAACAAACGATCATTATTTATGCGGCCGATCATGTCCATGTTGATCATGCCGATCACGTTGTTCAGTGGAACCGTCGGGTGGTTGACGAACTGGGACGATCCTAACAAGCCAAGCTCTTCCCCCGCGAACGTGATCAACAGCACCGACCGTTTCCATTGCGATTTGTTCTTTGCGGCGAGCCGGGCGATCTCCAGGACTCCCGATGTTCCCGAGGCGTTATCATCAGCACCGTGGTGAATCTGCCCGATCTGCGAAGGCGCAAGCGAATTACGATCGCCAAGACCGAGGTGATCGTAGTGCGCGCCGACAACCACCCACTCGTCTTTCAATGCCGGATCGGAGCCGGGAATACCAGCCAATACATTCCTGACCGTCTTGCGTGTCCGAACGACGTCGGTCGAGATGTGAACGCGGGAGTCGGGCAAATCAAACGACTGCGGCTTTAAATCGCCATCGATCTTCTTTTGAATCGCAGCCACATCTTTGCCGGCGGCTTTGAACAAACCCAGTAGCGGGGCACGCTTAGCGTGAACAGCCGGAATGCCGAGATCATCTGTTTCCTCGGTCCTCGTGGCAGAACCGACTTGTTCGTCCTCATGGTTCAGGTCCGTAATGAAGACAATACCTTGTGCACCATGCTGCTTCGCGTTTATCGCTTTGTTGACGAACGACGCATGCCTTGTGAAATTCGTCCCTTCGAATGGACTGTGCGGATCCGATTCCTGCGGTTCATGACGCAATACGACGACGATCTTTCCGTTTGCACTAATGCCTTCATAATCGTCGTAATGCAGCTCTGGGGCAGTGATGCCGTAACCCACGAAGACGAGTGCACCATCGAAGCTTGCGGTGTCCGAGAAGGTGATGGGTACGAAATCCTGATTAATTTTGAGCTTGTCCCCGTTGAGCTCCAGCTCATTATTCGGTCCAAGGACGGCACCGGTTGTCAGCTGAAATTTCTGAAAATAGGTGTTGTCGTCACCCATCGGACGAAGACCGAAAGTCCGGAACTGTGACGCAATGTAATCCGCCGCCTTATCCAATTCGGGTGAGCCATCCCCGCGGCCTTTCATCTCGTCGCTGGAAAGAAATTTAACCTGCTCGAAATACCGCGCCGCGGAAAGGTCCGAAACGACTTCCGCTGGAGGACGGGCAGTCGGCAGTGCGACCAGGGAACTGAGATAGAACGTCGATAGCGCAGCGACGATAACGAGAAGCAGCGTAGCGGGGTTGTTTCGTTTTTCCAATGGCAAGGTCTTAACTCCTGCTCAGCATGAGATGATGCCGGCGCGTTCAAAATCCTCACGCTCTTCGGGGTGGCTCTGCAGATGGTGCCGCACAGCTCGAACGGCCAAGTGTCGAACAAATAGACCATACGGAACCATGAGCGCGAACACGCCGAAGCTCAGTGCATAGAAATTCTTCAGAACCAACGCAATCGGAACGAAGATAAAAAGCAACATGAGTTTATTGAGAACTGAGCCCGCGGGAGTTGTTTGCCGCCACCAGGCATTGGCTTCGAGAGAACTGATTTGATTCTCGGCTAGGTCAGGCTCGAACATCCACCTGCGCTCCTTTGCCCCAGAATACCTTCAAATCGTGGATGCCGGTCATCTGGTGCGGTCCGTACTGAGAACCTTGTAGCCGGACCTCACCGAGACTTGCGCGGATGAAATTCGCCAACTCACCGGCGCGTTTGTGAATGGCTTTATCCACTGATTTCGGAATGCTGGAATCAAAGAGT
This sequence comes from Terriglobia bacterium, assembly GCA_035315305.1. GTDB lineage: Bacteria > Acidobacteriota > Terriglobia > 20CM-2-55-15 > 20CM-2-55-15 > 20CM-2-55-15. The sequence goes on from DATFXZ010000267.1 coordinate 6,855, forward strand.
AGCAGATCGACTTCTTCTTCGCCATCGTTCCATTCCCAGACTCCGACGACGCGGCCCTCTAAAACGATCGTGGCAAGGGGATCATTGATTAATTTCCCTTTCCAACGTGAGAACGGCTTATCGGCGTGCTCGGCAGGAACGAATCGGTTAACGACTTCACGCTGACCTTTGAGATAGGTATCGCGGTACGGAATGAAACTTATAGCTCCCTCGGTAGGCTTAAAACTCATCAAAGCGTCGAGATCCGATTCATTAATGAGGAACTCATCCTTCGTACCTTCGACGGCGATCGGCACCAGCTTGGGCTTTACTTCCGAAGCTCCTTTAATTGCATCCGTGACATTAATCCCTGCCCACCAAGCAAAATCCTTTACACGCGCCGGCGCTTCCGCCCTGAAATATTGTGCTGCCAGTAACGCGCACGCCTCCTCCATACGCAAGCTGAAGGGATCGCTTTCCGGCAACAAGCTGGATGTGAGGCCGAATGCGTATTCCGTCGAATCCAACCGCTTCTTGGTTTGCTGCTTCAGGACTTTTCCTTCTTCTTTCAGCAGATTGATCGCTAGAGAGAGACTGTTCGTCAAACCGATGCGCTTAAGTTCGGGCCCGAAATCTTTCACGAGACTCGAGGGGACCATCCGCTGCAACTGTTCTGAGGTTTTCGGCGCGGAGTGCAGAGAGTTCAGAATCGCCGTCTTGAGCTTCTCCATATCCGCATCGGTCAGAGGCATTTGTTGACGCGCCTGCTTGCTGAGCTCTGTGAATGTTCGAGTGCGAATCCGAAGAGCGACCCCAGCCTGATCTCGCGGCACCAGCATCGTGCAGCCTCGGAGTGTTTCAAGCTGAATGAGCTTGTGATCATCGAAGACCAACTTGTCGAGCTCCGCCGCCTTGAATGACGAACTTCTCGCCCACAAACTCAAATAGGGCGTGGAACAGCCGGGTGAATAAATCCAGCCGATCGCGCGGATCAAATCGGACAAATTCTTTGATGGAAACGCATGATCCAGAAACTGACGATGCATGCGCCACGAATTGAGATGTTGGAGGGGAACAGGCCTTTTGACCTTCGAACTGGTCATACAAATATCATTTTTTCAGATCACACTCGTCCAGAGCGCTTCCCCAGCATGTGCTAAACTCGCGTCTGGACACGAGTTCTTCCATTGTAGTTTTTCCCACGGAGTTTAGTCAATGGACCCGCTGTTTATGGGCCTCCGCCACGTCGCCTTGAACGTCCGTAACGTTCGGCGATCATTGGAATTCTATTCCAACGTTCTCGGGATGGAATTGGAATGGATGCCTGACGAAGAAAACGCGTATCTCACTTCCGGTCAAGACAACCTCGCCCTACATCAACTGCCACAGGGCAGCGAACCGGGACCCTGGCAGATGGTGCATCACATCGGTTTCGTGGTTCGGCATCCCGACAACGTAGACGCGTGGGCCGACCGGGTCCGGAACCAAGGCATCCCATTGGCTGCCGAGCCCAAGACCCATCGCGACGGCGCCCGATCATTCTATTTCCGGGATCCCGACGGAATCCTAATCCAGCTGATCTATCACCCGCCAATTTCAGATGAACCTCGGTAGTCGCCACCTTTAGCGCCTAAGATTTCGCTTGCCAGGCGGGCTAGTTTTCTTATAAGTAAGCACTTACTACAGTGTAAGTGAGTACTTACTTATGAAGCATGATCGCCGGCATGACATCCTCGCAGCTGCGATGGAACTCTTCGCTAAGAAGGGTTTTCGAGGTACGACGACCCGCGACCTGGCTACTCAGGCAGACGTTAACGAAGCCATCATTTTTCGACACTTCAATAACAAAGAAGAGCTCTACGCCGCCATTTTAGAACACAAGGCCGGGGAGAACCGCAATGCCCGCATCCAGGAACTGGAACAGCTTGCCGCTGCGAGCGACGATAAGACGTTTTTCGAAACTGTCGGCAGGACATTCCTGGAAAAGCACGAGAAGGACACAACTTTCTACCGCCTTCTCTTGTTCAGCGCTCTGGAAGGTCATCAGTTGTCGGACATGTTCGTCGCCAGCATGACGAACCGCAATCCCATCGCAAACTACATTCAGAAACGTATCGACGAGGGCGTTTTCCGCCCAGTCGATCCGGAGCTGGCCGCACGCGGGCTTTTCGGGATGTTTGCCAGCTTTGTTTTATGGCAAGAGATTTTCGGCTTTAAAAAAACACACCCTTACGATCGTGAAGAAGTCGTCCATACCTTCGTATCTATTTTCTTGAAGGGAATCACGAAGCAATAAATCGAGGAACGCACTCATGAAATTGTTAATGCTGCTGTTCGTCTGTCTCCTGACGTTTCTTCCTGCTTGCTCGACTCCGGGATCCGAGGCCGTAAAACACCCGCAGGCGGCAAGCGCACCGGCTCCGGTGTCCATTGAGATAGCGACCGTCGAGAGCCGCGAGTTACTTCGGTCGGTAGAAGCCGTTGGAACTCTCGACCCAAATGAAGAGGTAACGGTCAGCAATCAGGTCGAGGGCACCGTCGAGCAGTTGTTTGTGGATCTCGGTGATGCGGTCCAGAAGGGACAGGTGATCGCGCAACTCGATACGCGGGAGCTGGAGCTGAACGTTCATCAGCAAGAAGCCGCACTTCAGCAGGAACTCGCGCGCGTGGGCCTAACCGATCCAGGCGCATCTTTCGACGAAGCGACCACAAGCCAGGTTCGCCAGGCCGAAGCTGCATTTGCGGATGCGAGGATTCGATTGGAACGAACCAGGAAACTAGCCGAATCCGGCGTAATCGCGCAACAGCAACTCGATGCTCAACAAGCGCAGTATGACGGTGCGGACGCTGCGCTCCGCTCCTCGCGTGAAACCGTGCGGAACATTCGGGCGTCCATCGCAGCGCGCCGGGCGGCATTGGCGCT
>DATFXZ010000268.1:0-4940 GCA_035315305.1 Terriglobia bacterium
TATGAAGAAGTCGGTTCCGGGTTCCCGTTGTTGATCATTGCCGGCGGCGGATTGAACTCAACGATGTCCGGTTTGGCCACCCACCCCTTCGATCCGATCAAGGAGTTCAAGGGAGAATACCGTTGCATCGCATCGGACTTGCGCAATGCCAATGGCGGCCAGTCTGCCGGCCCGGTTGAGATCGACCGGCCGTGGGATTCATACACCGATGACCACATCGGACTGATGGATCACCTCCGCATCGACAAGTTCATAGTGATGGGTTTCTGTATTGGCGGTCCCTTCGTCTGGAACTTGCTGAAGCGCGCACCTAACCGTGTCGTTGCGGGCGTGCTCGCACAGCCGAGCGGGTTTCGGCCGGAGATGCCGACTCTCTTCTACGACAACAATATGACTGGTTGGGGTCCGGAATTGGTCAAGCGGCGGCCGGAAATCAAGTTGGAGGTGGTCGATAAATTTCTGACCAAGATGTATCGCACCAACCCCGATTTCGTTTTCACTGTGACGCGGGATTTCGTTCGGAATTGTCAGACGCCCGTATTGATCCTGCCGGACGATATCCCGGCTCATCCGTACGCCGTCGCCATGGAGGCCGCGATGCTCGCGCCGAAGGCCGAAGTGAGCATGTTCCCATGGAAGGAACCGAAGGAGCGGATTCCGTTAGCGGTGCGCCAGATACGTTCGTTCCTCAAGGCGCATCGGCCGGCTTCCGTCTAGACAAACTACAGAGACACAAAGACACAGAGAAAAACGGGGTCAGAAGGGTCTGACCCCGTTTTTCTCTGTGTCTTTGTGTCTCTCTGTTTCATCTCGCCTCTTACGGGATCCGGTAAAACGGATTCGGCACTAAATACGTGCGCTCCGCATTTCCTCCGGCGAGATCGCTGGGCTGGTCGCCGACATTGGCGATGATCGTAAATCCCTCGGCTGCGATTTTAGCCCGCTCCGGCGCTTTGTAATCGGCTGCAGACGCCGTTGATGTTCCCGAGGGGCGCATGATGAGAGCGCTCCAACCGTCGTATCCAACCTTCCGCAGGTTGGCTTCAGTTGCTTCTCGTGCCGTTTCGTACCTTCCTGTGATGAAAAATATCGAAACACCTTTCGCTTTCGCCGCCCTGAAAAGACCGAGTGTCGGCATGATCGCTTCAGCTTGTTGGCTAGCCACCCAACTTGCCTGGCCGCATGGCCCGGCCGGAAGACTGCAGGGACCATTTGCAATGCGGCCATAGTCGTTCGCTTGAATTTGCGGCCAATTCGAAAGCGAGGTTTCGTCAATGTCTAGGACAACTGCCGGTTTGCGTACGAGAGGCGCTCGACGGAGCACATATGCTTCAGCATTACCGAGTACGGCCGCGACGTCACGCTGATAGCGCCCGGAACGCTCGTAATCCGTGATCTGCAGTTTGAGGTCGCCGAGATTCCGCGGCAGCGATTGGCCCGCGGGCTCGGCAATGGATTGCGCGTGAACATAGGGGAACACAGCCACAGCGCAGAAGAATAAATACGGAAAGACACTTCGAATGTCTCTTGACGCTCGTGCCTTCTTTACCGCCATCGTCTTGATATGCTCCTTTCGAAGCGTCATCATAAGCGACTGGAAGCCGGCTATGGGCGTGCAATTACTTCTTTGATGTATGCGAGAATCTGCTGCGTCCCCAGCCTCACTGACGAGACGTCACCGCTAGGTGGAAAGAACACAGCGACAGGAATACCTTGAGTGACATCGATACCAAGAGATCGCGCCACGTTCACATTGCGGTTGAACTCGCCGACGTCGATGCTCACGACGATGAAGTGCTGTTCGACCCTCTCGGATGTCATTACGTCCTTCAGACTCCTTGAAAGTTCTACGCAGTCGGGGCACCAACTCGCGCCGAACTGTACCATTAGAAATTTATCGAGCTTGTGCGCCGCGACACGGGCTTCTTCGATCGTTTGCAATGCGCTCTTCTGTTGTGTTTTACGGTGATGTTCAACGAGGGCAACGGCAATGGTGGTGACAACGATTGCCGAAATTGTAATTGAGCGGAGAGACATACTTTGTGCAGAGCAGGTGCTGTTCCGCACCGCTAACCAGACCGCTACCTGATCTAACGAACCTTAGAAGTAGGACCAACACGGATTCAACGGTGCAGTCCTGCCGACATCTTCCTGCACTCCATTTAGGATCTGATTTGAGTGGAGGTTAATCCGATGAAAGGTAAATGCAACGAACACGCCAGCCATGGTCATGTGCACGGCTCGGCGTGCGGGCATCAGGCCGTGACGCACGACGGCCACACCGACTATCTCCATGATGGGCATCTGCACTACAAGCATCACGACCATGTCGATGAACACTCGGTTTCAGTCGGGAATGCCAATCCGGATGCTTGCACGCCCGATCATGACTGCAAGTCTCATGATCAAAAGCATTCGCACGGTCCTGCGTGTGGACATGAAACTGTACCGCACGGAGACCACATGGATTATCTTGTTAGTGGCCACTTGCATCATTCTCATGGCAGCCACTGCGATAATCACGGGCCGTTAAAAACAGCAGCCTGACTTTTCATACCAGCGAACGCGACTTATGCCAAAGATGCGCGCTGTCCAGATTGGGTCACCAAAAGGACCACTTGAAATTGTCGAACGAAAGGTTCCGCAACCTGGTCCCGGCTTCGTACGTATTAGAGTTCAGGCCTGTGGTGTGTGCCATAGTGATTCATTGGTCAAGGAGGGCCATTGGCCCGGCTTGCAATATCCTCGGGTTCCAGGCCACGAAGTTATCGGAATCGTGGACGCCGTCGGTGAGGGTGCGTTGCCATGGAAAGCCGGCCAGCGGGTTGGTGTCGGTTGGCATGGCGGAAATTGCGGCTATTGCAACGCGTGCAAGCGCGGCGATTTCTTCGCATGTCAGATCGCTCTACAAATTACCGGCTTTTCGTTCGACGGCGGTTATGCCGAATTCATGGTTGCTCCCGCTATCGCGCTGGCAGTAGTACCCGAAGAGCTTTCGGCTGTCGAAGCAGCGCCGTTGATGTGTGCCGGTGTCACGACGTACAACGCGCACCGCTACCAGCGTGGTGTTGATCGGTTGTAAAAAAGACTTAAATGCGCTCGTGTGTGTTCCTTCTCGACGTCGATAACACCCTCCTCGATAACGACCGCATCGCACGAGACCTGAAGGATCACCTTGAACGATCCTTCAGCATCGAGGCATGTGCGAGATACTGGGCCATATTTGAGGATTTACGTCAGGAACTTGGATACGCGGATTTTCTGGGGGCACTCCAGCGTTATCGTCTCGAGCATCAACACGAACCTCGCCTTCTGCGGATGTCATCATTTCTGATTGACTATCCATTTGCTGATCGGCTTTATCCGCGCGCTCTCGAAGTCATCACACACTTTGCATCGATGGGCACGGTTGTAATCCTCTCCGACGGTGACGCCGTGTTCCAACCACGCAAAGTGGAGCGCTCCGGAATTTGGGCAGCAGTGAAGGAACGCGTCCTGATCTACATCCATAAGGAGCAGATGCTCGAGGATGTGGAGGAACATTACCCCGCAGAACATTACGTGTTCGTCGATGACAAAATCCGTCTTCTCACAGCCGTGAAGCAGATCTGGGGAAGCCGCGTGACGACGATTTTTGTGCGACAGGGTCACTATGCGCATGACCCGGCGGTAGTGAACTCCTACCCTCCTGCGGACAAGACCGTCGCTCGCATTGCCGACCTGTTGGAATACAAAGTTGAACACACCGCGTGACTGGAATCTACTGACCATCAACGCAGGATCGTCAAGTCTGAAGGTAGCGCTCTACCGGATCGGAAGTTTGGAAACCTGCCTGCTCGTAGCGAATGTGGAACGCATTGGATCACCGGTCAGCCGGATCACGATAGCTTACACAAAGAACGGCACGGCATTTGATCATAAGGAGAAACTCAACGATCACAGCCTTGCTCTTGCGGCTGTTTTAAGCCGGATCGAGAATCACTGGTCTGCGGCAAATCTTGACGGCGTCGGCCATCGTATCGTGCTCGGTGACAGCCGCTGCCGTGAACCTTTGCAAATCGACGACGAATTGCTCTCCAGGTTCCAGGAGCTCGCTGACCGCGCTCCTGATCACTTGCCACAGGTGGTCGATAGTATCGCCGCGGTGGCGCGCATTTACCCCGATGTACCGCAAGTCGCGTGTTTTGACTCTGCGTTTCACCGCCAAATGCCGCGCGTCGCGCAGATCTTTGCGTTGCCGCGACGGTTCTTCCAAAGGGGGGTGATGCGCTACGGATTCCACGGTCTGTCGTGCGAATTCGTCATGCAAGAGTTAATGGGTCTCGATCCCGTAGCGGCGAAAGGGCGTGTCGTTATTGCGCATCTCGGGAACGGTTGCAGCATTACCGCGGTTCATGAGGGTACGAGTGTCGATACTTCTATGGGCTTCACGCCGCTGGCAGGTCTAGTCATGGGAACACGCTCCGGCGATGTCGATCCCGGAGCCCTGCTGTACCTCATGAAAAAAGAAGGCATGACATCTGAAACATTAAATGGTTTGCTGAATAAGGAGTCAGGCCTTCTTGGTCTTTCAGGTTATAGCGCCGACATGCGCGACCTGCTGGAACGTGAATCCACGGATCCCAACTGCGCGGAGGCCATAGCGGTGTTTTGTTATCAGGCGAGGAAATTCATCGGAGCCTATGCAGCTGCCCTGGGAGGTCTGGATACTCTGGTGTTCACAGGGGGCATCGGCGAACACGGATCCGAGATTCGCGGGCGGATCTGTAGCGGATTGGAATTCATCGGAGTCCGGCTGGATCCGGCGGCGAACAGCTCGCACGCTCCGGTAATCTCCGCCGCGGGCAGCGCCGTCACCGTAAGGGTCATCGCGACGAATGAGGAACTGATGATCGCACGGCATACCCAGCGGGTTCTGGAAACCGTCGGATAGGCGTAGT
>DATFXZ010000269.1:0-4643 GCA_035315305.1 Terriglobia bacterium
GCTGAATACCGGCAAAAATTGGAGGCGCTCGAGCTGGTTTGGAAAATGTCTGGGAAAGTCGTGGGACGGCCGGAACGGATTGCCCGCGTTGCACTTCAGCAGTTCGTGCGCGCATTTCTCGCTGAGGCTCACGACGACGAGTTTACGGTGGACGAAGTCTTCAGATATGTTCGCCAGCAAACACCGGGAGTTGTTCTAAACCGAGCCTCACTTTCCGGAATTCTCCAGCGCTTTGTGCGCAATGGCGAGCTTGAGCTCGTATCCCGCGGCAAGGGTAGTAAGCCAAGTCGGTATCGCCGGATGGAGGGTGCAGCTGAGGCAGCTTAAATTGGGAGGTAGATTTTCATGCGTCCGAGTATTCGACTTGGCCGAGTTTTTGGTATTGAAATCGGACTTCACTACAGTTGGTTCGTTATCGCGTTATTGATCGTGCTTTCACTGTCGGCGCACTTCCACATAGTGAATCCGCAATGGAGTTTGGGGTTGACGTGGTCTCTAGCTGCAATCACCGGGCTTTTGTTTTTCGCCAGCATCGTCGCACATGAGTTGTCCCATGCAGCTGTCGCGAATGCGCGCGGGATGCCGGTAAGGTCGATCACTTTGTTTGCGCTCGGCGGTGTCGCCAATATTGAAAAAGAATCGGCCGACGCGAAATCGGAGTTCTGGATGGCCATCGTGGGACCGATAACGAGCGCCGTGATCGGATTATTTTTCCTCGGCATTGCTCGAGTGGCCGGTTGGCATCCACAATCCGGCACACCGCCGTCGCCTTTGTGGGCTGGCCTTGTGTGGCTTGGTTACATAAATGTTTCGCTTGCGGTGTTCAATATGATTCCCGGATTTCCGCTCGACGGTGGCCGGGTTTTGCGATCGATTATCTGGGGAGTGAATGGGAATCCAATTCGTGCGACGAAAATCGCAGCCAATATCGGACAATCTATCGCAGTTGCCTTCATCATATTCGGATTTCTGCGATTTTTTCTCGGTGGCGGTCTAGGCGGACTGTGGCTGGCGTTCATTGGTTGGTTTCTGGCCGATGCTGCTGCCGCGAGCCAGGCAGGCGTTGAACTATCCACAGTCCTCGCCCCTGTGCATGTCGGCGATCTGATGTCTCGGGATTGTCCAAGAGTTGATGGGAATGTGAATCTACGTACGTTTGCCGAAGATTACTTGCTCCGCACAGGACGCCGATGCTTCGTTGCAGTTCAGAATGGAAGGGAATTGGGATTAGTGACCATAAGAGATCTGAAGCGGATCCCACGCGAGCGGTGGCCGTTTACGACAGCAGCCGATATCGTGCATCCGTTGGAGCAGGCCCCTGCCGTTTCACCCGATACGTCTCTGGTTCAGGCTTTGGAGTTGATGACGCGCGACGACGTGAATCAATTGCCGGTAGTCTCGAATGGCAGATTTGCCGGTGTAATCAGCCGAGGGCTGATTGTCCAGTTCATGGAAACTAAGGCGGAATTGAAAGCGGCGTGAGTATGCCGCCTGCCGGTGGAGGAGGTTTGCACGCGCCGGAGGCGTGCTGGAAACTAGCCAGGCAGCGCGGTTTTTGCGTACGCCTGGAATGTACCTGAAGCCGAGAACTGCACTCTGAAAAGGTGTCGAGGATTCCTGGCACCCCTTCGGGGTGAACTCGACATCACCTTTGCGGTTGCGTCGGGGTAATCTGCGACGGCTGTGCGCCGGCGCCCAATACCTGCCCGTTCTCCAATGTAAGCGAGACGAAAATACCGCCCGGATCACCATTCATGAATGGTCGTCCCGTTACTTTAACTTTGTCGCCAACCTTTACCGACGTGGATTTCCACCCGCTCCGAACCAGATAGGCGGGCGGATTCATCTCAAAATTCCAAATGTCGCTGCCGCCTTTGCTGTTGGCGACCTCGACGTCGAGCCACGAGTGGGGATTACCCCATTTGAATTGTTTGACTGTGCCTTCAACAGTCACACTCTTCGTGCGGTCGATGCCGGCTGCAGAATGGTGCGCGTATACTGAATTCGAAATGAAGACTGCAATCACCAATAAGGTCGTGATGAACAGGCTTTTCATTTGGTCTCCCGTTTTTCTTTAACGGACGTTCGCATTGGAATGTGTGGTCGGCATGTGTTCGTTGAGCTCGGGCAAGCACTCGACTTCGGCTATATCCCGGTCATCGACTCGTTGCCACCGCTTTGTCCATTTCCAATCACCTTCCCAGCTCTTCTGATCCGTTGCTGTGTATTCGATCTCGAGAGTCTTTCCTTGATTAATCATCCGGATGCGTTCGACGATGTGCAAGGCGTCGCTCGCCGGAATGCCGGAGTCAATCCAGTGATGATCGGCCACAAAATTCTTGGTGTCGACTACAAGCGTGTCGTTCTCCCAATGGCCGATCGATTCACCATTGAAACTTGGAACTGCGATATCCGGATCGGTATGAGAACGCCCGTCGAGGTAAATAATGCGCATCGTGTTCATCAATTCCTGGATCATAAAAATCGCAGTTGGTACCTGAATCATCGCGATGGGCCAAACACGCGTCATCAAGATCGGCAAGCCTGAGGGCCAACACTGACCGATGTCGTCACGGTACACCTTTCCTTCCCCCTGAGCCTTTCTGGCCGCGTCATAGTGCACCTGCGCCTCAGGCGTCAACTTGAAGCCGGGCGGTGGTGAGAATCTAAAGCCATTGTCCGGACCGCCTCCGTGCAGCCATGTGCCGGTCAAATCAAAAGGCGGTTTGGGACGAGGCTTTGCAAGATTGGCTGGTGCCAATGCTCCAAGCGAGCCCGGCGCCTGGAACTGTGCCGAGACATCCGGCACAGCCGTGACGAGCCCATATGCCACGAAGGCGACCAGGCTCATTCGACTGATTTTGAACTTGCCCATTGCTCCTCCAAAAAAAATCTACTTCTCGCGGACTTTCAGCCGCACGACACCTTGATCGTCCACGTATTCGCGATTGTTGTCACAAACGAATTCGACCATTTCGTAGTCCGGCATGCGGCGATACGCGAGCGTGTACGTGTACGGCTTCTCCAGCACGACTGGATCTTCAATCGTGATTTGATCGTGAAGGACGTCCGGTGCGACGAGCCGGATCCGCTCCGAAATGTGCATTTGATCGCTGTGCGGCATCCGCTGATATTGCACCGATTCTTTGATGCCGACGGTATCAATAATTAATGTATCTGCCTCCCACCTGCCGACCGATCTCCCGTAATAACCTGGAGGCACGTCATCGACCTTCTGCTGCGGTTTGCCAATATAAACTCTGCGGACTTCACTGAACGCTTCCGCAATGATCGTCATTTGCTTCGGTGTCTGAATGACCTCGATAGGATATACGGCCACCGACATCATCGACGGCATTCCGTACGGGACACAGGCAGAGCTTGCTGTCGCCAGCGGCTCGCCGCGGCTGTTTGCCGCAGCCTCCGCTGCTCGGCGCGCATCGTATGCCTTGGCGTATTCCGGTTTCATCACTAACGGAGTCGCAGGAGGCGGTGTTAATTTGGGATCGGCGCCGCGGCCGCCGCGATACGGTCCCCACGCGCCGCTGAAGTCGGGCATGTTGGTGTTCGACTGTCCGTACACCAAGGTTGAGACAAATGCAGCAGACAAGACGGGGAATAAGACAAGCCGCAAGAAACGTCTTTCGCATCTGATCATTGGTTTGGCGCTCCAGCAGCCGGTTGCGCCGGTCCGCGCCCAGGACCATTCCCCAAAACCCGGCCATCAGGTAGGGTCGCTTGAACGAGGAGGCCGCCAGGTTTGCCGTCCTTGAGCGGGCTGATGCGAACAGTGACTTTGTCGCCGTGTTTCAGATCCTTAAATTTCCAGCCGCTCTGCATGAGAATGCTCGGACTGCCCATCTCAACGCTCCAATGCTTCAATGTTCCTTTTTCGTCAGGTACATCCATCTCGATGTACGCGTGAGGGTTGGTCCACTCAAATGCGCTCACGGTGCCGGTCAGCGTAATTTGTTTTGTCTGATCGAACATGGCGAAGGAGTGATGCGCGCTCGCCGTCCCAGCAGCGGTCAGAATTGCTGCCGCCAGAAGAGTCCGGCTCAAGATTGTCGCTGCAGGTACGTTCATCGGAATCCTCTCCTAATGGCGAAGTTGGCCGAATGATAGATCCTCAAATCCCGGTGGTCAATTCTTATGCGGCAGTTTCACCCGATATGAGATACGAGGAGTCTGGCCAAGAAGATGAATCCAATAATAGGAATCAGAGCGATTGCAAGCAACATGAGGAAAACAAACACAACGAAGAACCAATCCCGAAGCGGCTCGCGTTCGCTTCGTAGAGCTTCACGATAGATTTTTAAGTTGTATGTATTCGATTTGAAGGCGAAGTCAAAGATGTCGCCAAAGAAGGGCACCGCACCGACGAGCGAATCCAAAGCGACATTAATTACCATCCGAAGCACAGCGCTCTTGGAGATGCCGCTCTGCATGGCACGCGCGATGATCAGCGCCGAAACGGCGGCTCCAGCCATGTCGCCGACCCCCGGGATCAGTCCCAGGAAACCGTCAAGTCCCACGCCCCAGCGACCGATACGGACAGAATCGTCCATCAGCCACGCCAGCCATTCGATCAGCGGATCTTCTTCAACATATGGTCTTGGTTTCTTTCTTGCCATTTGTCCTTT
>DATFXZ010000270.1:0-6670 GCA_035315305.1 Terriglobia bacterium
GTCCACGTAAGATAATCCGGAGCAGTGCGTTGGAAGCGCTCGATCACGTGAAGCTTTTCGCTATTGTTCATGAGGGCTTCGGCGCGGTAGTTGGTGGTGTCCACGACCAGAGTGTCGCCTTCCCAACGGCCGCGCGAGTCGCCGTTCCACGTTTTCACGTTGGCGGGCGGATGCGGGCTTCCATCAAGGGGGATGACCCTGGCGTCGTGGATGTTTTCCTGCAGCACGACAGCCGCCGTGGCCGACTGGACGATCTGCACGTAGCTGTTGTAGCCGGCTCCGATGCGAGGCGCGCCGAACGTGATGCAGCGAACACTGAGCCCGAGGTCTTCCGGACCATCGGGGCGCTTTCCGGGCGTTTGGCCGAAGGCCGTATCGTTTTCGACATAATTCGGACGCTTCGCCAGCTCTTGAGCCCTTGCGGTCAGAGCGGGAAGTTTACCGTCTTTAGGGTCGATGATGAGGGACGTTCGGTTCATCCAGTCGCGGTTGACGGTCCATACGGAGCTATAATCGCCGGTCCTCCCGTCGGCGGTTACGTATCCCTTCATCTTTCCTTGCAAATTCGCCAAAGCCGCGAGGAAGACGGCATCGCCGAAGGCAGCATCGGAGTTACCGTCCTTGAAGAGGTCGTCGGCCGTTCTCTTCAGAGCAGTCAATTCCTGTTCTGACAGGAACTCCTTCCCTTCTAACTCCTTTGGGCGTTGCAGCGGCGTGGCGTTGTTGTTGGCCCACACACCTTGTAAATCCGGACGGCCATCGGCAGTTCGGGGCGCCTTATAATTCGGTATCTTGTAGCTGGCGGTCAACACTCCCTCCGGCGTTTTGGACTGGGCCAGGGCGAGTCCGGAGGCCAATGGAAAAACAACCGCCAATGCCGTGAGGCTGAGACTCCTGGGAATCATGCAGGGCTCCTTTGGCAATCACTTTACAGGCAGGAATTGAGCATGTTGAGGTAAAGGCGTACGCTATAGGTGACTAAGATTTAGATGGGTTTGATCAGGCGTGAATACCTTATGGACCGTCGCGCGCCCTTCGCGCTCTTCTTGACCTTCAGCCGGCGTGCGATCGGTTGCGGCCCCTCCATTGATCTGGATCAAGAAATTCGGCGATGCAAATGCGTCATCCGAATCAGGCGGTCCGTGCGATCAGAAGCAACCTGTTTTGACGACGATGGCTTTAATTGTTCTCAGACCTCGGTTATTATTCCGTTAGCCTGAGTCTTACTGCGATGTCTCCGCAGTTCCGGCTCAGGGCGAAACACTCCAATGAACGATCGGCCTCTCTATCTCGGAATCGATCTCGGTACGACGAATTCCGCCGCATCTGTATTTGATGGCAGCCTGACGCATCTGGTGCGGACGTCGCAGGGAACGACGTTGACGCCTTCGGTCGTTCGAATCGACGCCCGGGGAGTAATTACTGTTGGTACCAAGGCGAGACGGCTTCTGGAGAGCGATTCCGACAATGTTCGCTGCGAATTCAAGCGTCTGATGGGAACCAGCCAGCGCCTCAATTTTCGAGCATCCGGAAAATCGCTTAAGCCGGAAGAACTTTCCGCAGAAATCCTGAAGTCCCTGCGCGCCGATGTGCGTGAGCAATTTGGATTCGAACCGGCTCATGCCGTGATCTCCGCTCCCGCACTCTTCGAGTTGCCGCAATCGTCTGCCACCAGCGAGGCGGCAAGACTCGCCGGCTTTGATCGGGTGGAATTGATCCAGGAGCCCATCGCGTCGGCTCTCGCCGCCGGGTGGACGGAGAACGCATCCGGCTCATGGATGGTATACGACCTCGGCGGAGGCACCTTTGACGTATCGCTTCTCGAAACCCGGGATGGCCTGCTTCGCGTCGTGGGACATGACGGAGATAATTTTCTCGGTGGACGGGACTTCGACTGGGAGCTGGTCGATCTCGTTCTCGAACGTCTCTCGTCCGGTCGCCCACGCCGGCTTCTGCGATCCGACTCCCAAAACGCTGTCGCAATCCGAAAACTCAAGCTTGCGGTCGAGGAGGCAAAAATCGAACTTACCCGCATGGGGTGCACCAGCATCCTGCTTCCAAATTTGCAGTTTGGGGATGAAAGTGTGGACGTCGATATTGAGGTGTCGCGCGAAGACGTCGCCAGCCGATGCACCGCATTGGTGGATCGTTCCGTTGCGGTGTGCCTAAGGCTGTTGAAAGCGCAGGGACAGGAGCCCTCGAAGGTGACGCGCATCGTTCTGGTTGGCGGGCCGACTGCGATGCCGGTAGTGCGCCAGCGGTTGTCGGAAACTCTTGGAGTGCCTTTTGCCGAGGGACTGGATTCCATGACGCTCGTGGCACAAGGGGCTGCCCTATACGCTGCAAGTGCAAACCTCGATGCGCGGCCTTCGCCAAGGATCAACCCAGACAAAGGCCGGCGCATCTGGTTGCAGTATCCCGCTATGACTTCCGATCTGTCTCCGTATGTTGTAGGTCGCGTGTCTGAAGAAAGCGCGCCGAGTCCGGCATCGATCCGATTCGAACGCGAGGGCTGGACCAGTCTTGAAACACCCGTTACGAAAGAAGGGACGTTTGTCGCGTCGATCAACGTTCTTCCGCACCGGGCGAATGAATTCAGAATTCTGGGTACCGCGAAGGATGGAACAGACTTTCCCTTGTGGCCATCGGCAATAACGATCATCCATGGTCTCTCGCTCAGCGACCCTCCGCTGTCCCGCGCCATCGGAGTCGCACTAGTTTCGGACAGGACCCACATTTATATAGAGCGCGGATCTCCTTTGCCGGCGCGAAGAACATTTCTTCATGAAGCAGTTCAAACCATCATTCAGGGAAATGATGCCAGTGTGTTGCGTATTCCTATCGTTCAGGGGGAATTCCATAAAGCGCACTTATGCAGGCTGGTCGGCGCTCTGGAGATTCGCGGATCACAACTGACTGCCAGCATTCCATCGGGATCGTCCATTGAAGTCACACTCGCGGTCGATCGGGGAGGGCGTCTTTCAGCTCAGGCGCTGACGGTATCGGGCCAGGTCTTTGAAGAGATTTCACACCTGCTGGTCCCGGATGTTCCCGCAGAAGTATTGGATCAAGCGATTCGCGATCTGCGGAAAAGGTTGTCGTTACTTTTTGCCAGTGCCTTCCGAAACAAGAATCAAGGATCAGAAAACACGGCGCGACTTGGAGGTCTTGAATTGAGGTTGACCGAAGCGGAACGTGATGCCGCTGCCGGCCGTGCCGGTGATGCCGATGCGGCTCAAAAAGCCAGGCGCAGCCTGATCGATATTGATGCGGAACTGGATGGTCTCGAGCAGGAAGCTCAATTTCCGAAACTGGAATCTCAGGCCGTGATGGAACTCAGCATGGCAATGGCGCTGGTGTCGATTCACGGCACTCCTCAGGAACGGCGCCTGCTTGAAGAAGCGGCAGCGTCTCTGGAACAGGTTCGCAAGTCCCGGGACGTCATTGAAATTCAGGCTCGCATTGAACAGATCCAGGCTCTCTGCCGTGCCGCTTTTTTCCGGGATCCGCACGCCTGGGAACAGATTTTCAAATTCGCCGCGTCGCGCATCAACTCGGCTCGGGATCTTCCACTTGCCCGCAAACTTGTTGATGAAGGGCGCGGCGCGATGCATCGTGGAGATCGCGAGACGCTGATAAAGTGTACAAAGCAGCTGGTCACTCTTATTCCCTTTGATACAGAAACCCGTCACCTGGGGCATGATTCAGGGCTCCGTTGATGATCTTGCCGCGAATCGCCAGGGCAATAGAGGAAAACCCATTTTACGTTCTTGGCGTCAGGCCTGAGTGTACCCGTCAGGAGTTTGAACGCGAAGGCCAGAAACTGCTCTCCATGCTCGCTCTCGATCTGGCGGAGGTCAGGACCTACAACACACCATTAGGCGAGCGTACAAGAACGACCGAACTGGTTCGGCGATCCATGGCAGAACTGCGGGAACCCTCAAGGAGATTGCTCCATGAAATACTTGCGGCACTTCCGCAGTCTGAAATCCACACCTCACAGCCAACGCGACCCGAACTCGATGATCGGTGGGTGAACGCGCCTGCCTTATTCGGCTACGGGCGGTTTCGAGAAGGCCGGCAATGACCCCGCTAGCGCCGACATACCGCTCGCTGGAACCACCTGTGAGACTGGTCGTTTTGGTTTACTGGAGCGCGCTTTTACTCATTTTTGTCTACAACGTCAGGGTCCGCACGCGACTGCCCGTGCATACCGGATTAAAAGACAGGGAACCGGTCCTGTTAATGCTCTTCAGATTCATCCTTACCGCCACTTTCTTCGGAGCGCCTTACCTTTTTGTCAGGGAATGGCTCGGTCTGGAGATTTTGCTGTTTGCCGTATGCCTTCTCCTTTTTTACCCGTGGTGGACTACACGTCATATTGCAATCCCGCTCCGGATGCCTCGTCTCGCATATGCATTGACTGCCTTCGGTGGCATGGAGTGGTGGTTCGACAAACCGGAAGGCCCCGTGGCCGCTGCGGCATGGTGCCTGTCACGTCAACGGAAGGCAACGAAGCAATCCGTAACCTGGGCTGAAAAGCAGCTTGTTCCGTCGCGCCCGCTGCGCGCTTCGACGGTAGCGGCACACGCGATGCTGGCCGCCGTGCGCGGACAATTCAGCGAAGCGCGGATGCTGTTCGAGAGCATGCTATTGCTCCATGGCCGCACTGCACCCGTGCCGATGTGGCGTCTGTGTTTCGAATGGCTTGCCACCGACGCAGCAGCGCGCGGAGACTGGGCTGCGGTTCGACGCATTGCAGCGCATTACCTTGCGCCTCGCGTCTCGACGCTGTTATTGCTGGCAGATCTTGCGGGCCGGCCGCCAGGAAAACGGAAAGCCTCCATCGTTGAGGTGTTCCTGTCACGATTGCCGTTTCGTTCACCGAACCTGAAACCCATTCTTTCCGGAAAGCCGACGCCTCGTTGCGCAACTAAAGAGCTGCACATTGTAAGCCCGGTCAGCCTGGAGGGAGCGCTGCGGGCAAGCCTCGATTCCGCGGATCCTCACTCCGCCTCACTGACAGTCCTTGCCGAGACCTGGGACAGCATTCTGTGCGATGAACACCTTCGACAACGTCTTGCTCTTCGCTCGGCAGCTCTGGGTGGCGGCGATGTCGACACGGCATTGCATCAACTCAGGCAGCTGGTTGAGTCCGATCTTACCGAAGCTATCGACGCTGTTTTGAAGAACGAGGAATCAGTCTCAGGGGAGTCGCCTCTTTTGAAGTCAGCGCTAAGCTCCCGCCGCCGGAGGCTGCTGACCGAACTCGAGGAAAGGATGGCGCGCCTGGATGCGCGCAGAAACAAGGATCAGGCGCTTCCCGCCATCGACGAATGGAAAGAATTTCTGGCATTCCATCGAACCTACACCAGTATCTACGCTCCGGACGAAAGCCCCGATCGCACCATCGCGTTCAATATGATTTCGCTGCGTTTGAATTCATTTGCTGTCTGGCTGCACAGCCGAAAGAAGGAGTCGGTGATCGCGAATGCCATCTTTCGATTCCTTCTGCCCGAGGCGCGACGGAGCAACTCTCCGAGTCTGGAGATACTCAGCCGAAACGCCAAACTCAGCATCACCGATTTCACAATTAAGTCCGAAAGACATCCCCGAAGTTTGAGAGGCTGACGAAACTTGTTCGTTTCATTGACCACATGAAATCAACGGGCTAATGCTAGTCTCTTTCTCATTTCAGCCGCGGCATTAGCAAGCAGAAAACCACAGAGACGCGGTGATTGAGCGAGAGGCGCGACCAAGGAACAAATTGGAACCGATCTTCTTCAGTTTTTGCGCCAGTTCACGACGACAGTCAATGGCGCTGTGGAGGCGGATGTCGACGTGGCAGCGGATGCGGCGGTAGTGACTAAGAACCGCTTTCCATCGGCCGTTCTCATTGCCGCCAAATGCCGCTAACGGCAACACGTGTTGGTGGCCCCACAGTGGCGAACTGTCCGTACTACAGATCACGGGTGTTGCCGTCGTTTTGGACCACAAGGAATGCTCCGGCGTGTCCCCAGGTGTTGGACGCCTAGACCGCTCCAGTGGAGTCATAGATCGATTCCTTGCGTGCTGGACTGCAAAGGCGCCGCCGCTAGACCACAAATGGTTCTGACTAGAGGTTCGGATTTGCTTCAGATTTCCTTTTTATGGAGTGGGGCTAACGCGAATAATTGTGGCGTTATTGCTGGATGTCGGCGTCCATCAGTCCAACCCGCCTCACTATAGGTTGTGGTGCTCGATACGTCACGACTCCGTGTAAGTATTATGTCAACTCCTGATGCCGCTACATGTTGTCGTGAGTGGAATGACTCGAAGGCGACCAGAAAAATTTGTGTGGCCTCTAGTTTTGCCTCGAAAATTTTCATTCATGCATGGAAACTTGCCTCGAAAATTTTCATTCATGCATGGAAACTTCTTCAGTCACGTCGTGGAGTAACCCAACTGGGTGAGCCGGGCGAGATGATGACGGATCATGGATTCTCGTTGTTGCTGGTGTAATTCCCGGATTTGTTGTTGGTAAGGAACCCCGTTTCGCAGGACCCAATACAGCGCGATGATTTGAGCGTGGGCAACAGCTATTGCGGCTCGTTTACCACCGCGTCTGGTTTTCAATCGCTGATACCGAAATTGGAAGGTGGAATTTTTCTTCGCGGCTCCAGCCCAAGCC
>DATFXZ010000271.1:0-6854 GCA_035315305.1 Terriglobia bacterium
CGTCACGACGACGGATTTGCCGTCCTTGTCCTGGATGGTGACGGTATCTTTTCCGACTGCAGTCACGGTACCCATCAGATGAGTCGCATTCCCGTGTGCAAGCAACAACCCGGCGAATAGCAAAGTGGCCAAACCGCAAACAGCAAGTTTCTTAACCATGTCGTTTTCTCCTTAATGGTGTCGATGAGTTTCGTTGGACGACGGATTTTCGGTGCCTTCGAGGAATCGTCTTATTTCCTCTTCCTCCTTCAAGTCTGCCGGAGTTTTGGGATTCATTTCCTTCATGTGTGCCAATTCTTCGTCCGTGATCACCCGAAGATGCCGGATGAAGCGTACGAGCTTCCAGCTATCTTGATCGTGTGAGCCGTCCCCCACGGCAAATCCAGGCATTCCGGTAAAGCGAACTCCATTTTGAATAATATAGAAAAGTTCGCCGTCGCTCAGGTTCTGTGTGGCGGCCTGTTTCATGTCTGGAGGTTTGGGATATAGGCCTTTGCCGATATCCGTGTTGCCGCTTCCGTCATTAGCGTGACAGAACGCACAGTGATCAGCAAAGTGTTCCATGGCTTCCATCAGAACTTCGGCGCTTGCCGGTACGGGATTCATCGCCTCGCGAGCGGCCCGGGGTGTGGCAAGGTGCCGCAGACGGCGGGCGATAAAAGCCTCGGCCGCACTCGGCTCAGCGCGAGCGCTAATCCCGCGCGACAGAATATATGCCACACCGGCAAGAATGCCGACCAGGATCAGCAGCAACAGCACATATTGGAAGCGGATTCCTGTCATGAATGATTCCGCATTCTAATGCTGGTGCATTATCTGCATGTGCGCTCCAATATTGCCGGCCGGCCGCAGGCGGAGAAAAACGCTGAAGGCTGCAGGGTGAGCGCCGTATACCGATTTAAGCTGCGGTGGCACACCATAAGCCGTGGCTTGAATCCCGAGTCCCACATTCAAATACGATAAGCCAATCGGCAGATCACGCTCATAGCCAAACGTATAAGCCTGCACTCGCCCGATCGGATCTTCTCCGATTTCCAAAGCAGCCGGCTTTTCGCCGACGAGCAAGGTTCGATCGCGGTCGACATTCTCAATCCGCGTCCACACCCAATTGCGAGTCAGGAAATTCAGGGTCGATTCTGCAGTATAAGCGTTGAAAATTCGCGACCCGTCTCCATGCATATCTTTGTTCCGGCCCCAGATCAGGCTGGACGAGATGTGCCCGGACGAAAACCGTAAACTATGTTGAACAGATGCTGTCATACGAAGTGTATCCAGATCCGGCTCCAATGCCTCACGATTGTTGATACGGCCGATCGAAAATTGTCCGACCAATGTCGGGCCAAATGCCATCGTGAACCGGGATGAAAACGAATCCGGCGTTCCGCCATCGATGTTCCAGCGATTTTCATCCGGCTCCCTGCCATGGAACGTCGATGCCTCCAGCTGTGCAGGTCCTCGCACAACACCAATAGTGAGGACATTGTTCGAGATGTGTGTGGAGTCCTGTTGATGGTGACCAAGGACAGCCACCGGATCCTCCGACACTGAAGCCCGGTGCGGGTAAGGTGTCGGCCCGAGCGCAGGTTCGCCGCGCGGTCCTCCATAGACGTATAGGCCAGTCTGCTCGCTGACCCTGAAATCATAACGACCCGCTATTTCCATAAACAAATCGTGAGGATGCTGTCCATCCACGATGGGCAATCCGAAAGCAGTTTCTCCTGATTGAAACAGTTCCGGGTACCGCCTTTGCGTGACCGTAGCCGGTTCGAGACTGAGCATCGTGCGGAAGGTTATTGTCTGACGCCCGAAGTCACGCGACACCATCGGCATAAACCAATTCGTCGAATACGATTTGTCACGTCCGCGCGGACCGCTCTGCTGCGTGTTGACCATGAACGCATTCGCGTGAAACACGAAGGTCCAGTTTCCGAAAGACTTGTGCACCATGGGGGAGAACTCGGACGTTACCTTAGGTTCGATGCTTGTGCCGGAAGCAATAAATCCAACTGAGTTCTCCATTGCCGCCATTCCCGGCATGCTCCCTTGCGCCCCAACTGCTGGCGCAAACAGCAGCATACAAGGCAAGATTAGTAGTTTCCCCATTCCTGATTTCTCCGACTTCCGTACGTCGGCTTTAGCCGATGCGCGCCGGCTGAAGCCGCGCGCACAGATGCACCACTACTGCGTTAACGATTTCGGAAGTAACGTCGACTAAATCCGGAGAATCGATGAAGTGAGGGAAAAATCATCAGGTGGCAGCTTGTGCCTCGGGAACGAATGAAAGAAGGCTTCGCCGGAACGAACGATTGCTGACGGGACCGGTATGACGGCCGCTACTGCCGTGAGCATATGCTTGCCGGCGACCGTGCTCTTTGCTTCGATCAGTGATCCCTGGCCACACCGACTGCTGGTCTCGTGTGGTTGCTGCGGTGTACTTGCCGGAGTGCCCGAATGCTTGTGACAAGGTTGTTCATTTACCGGCGGCCTGAATGAATCCGCCAAACACAATGATCCGCACTGAAGATGCATCACAAGCACGAGACCAAGAAAGGCGGATAAAGGTTTCATTCAGGCTTTCACCAGGACGGCAGAATAGCACGGCTCCGTTGAAAAACGATCAAGGCGAACAGCGTGATTCCGCTGAAAATCGCGCCGGCCATGAAGGTCGCAGGGGCGCCAAAAAGACTCCAAAGGTAGCCAGCGATTACACTGGCAAGCAACAGAAACCCGCCCGTCACTAGATTAAACGTACCGAAAGCGGTCCCACGCAGATGGTGAGGAGCGACTTCCGCAATCCATGTGGCGAGCAAACCCTGGGTGAGTCCCATATGCAAACCCCATGCGGCGACTCCCAGCAGAACCGGCAAAATGCTGGAAGCCGATGCGAGCAGCAAATCGGCAACGATCAGCACACCGACTCCTAAACCTAGCAGCACACGACGATCGATGCGATCCGCCGCAACACCTGCCGGGTACGAGGAAACGGCGTATACCACGTTCATGATCACGAGAGTCACAGGCACTTGTGCAATGGACAGCCCAACGTCTTGTGCGCGGAGCAATAGGAAGGCCTCACTAAATCGAGCAAGCGTCAAAACTCCCCCAATGAATACAACTATCCAGAACGGCCGACCAAGCGCTTTTACCTCGCGGACAGAAAAGCGCGATCGGCTTTGAGCTCGCGAGCCACGAGGGGCGGACGGTTCAGGAACCGCGACGGCCAACAGAATCACTGACGCAAACGCCGGAATGACGCTCGCCCACAGGACCAATCGAATATTGCCCATGAACCATGTCAAAAGAGCAAGCGCGAGGAGGGGCCCGGCAAACGCACCAACCGTGTCCAGAGACTGCCGCAGACCGTACGCGGTACCACGCTGACCTTCATTAGTGATGTCCGCTATCAAGGCATCACGTGGCGCGCCTCGAATTCCCTTGCCGATCCGATCAATGAACCGCGCGGTAAAGACCGACGCCATTGATGACGAGAGAGGAAAAATCGGTTTAGTAAATGCCGCCAATCCGTAACCCGTGATCACAAGACTCTTTCGCTTCCCCCAGTAATCGCTGAGTGCGCCGGAAAATATCTTCGTGATAGCAGCCGTGGCTTCCGCTATGCCTTCGACGATGCCGATGGTGAACATGCTTGCCCCGAGCGTCGTTGCCATGAAACTAGGCAATAAGCTGTGAACGAGCTCGGACGAAGTGTCCATGAACATGGAAACGAAACCCAACGCCCATACGCCTGCGGGAAGGCTCTTGAAGGTCTTCGTTTTATTTTGGGTTTCTGGCGCCATATTGTGGCCTACGCAATGAACCACAGAGACACAACGACACAGAGAAATTCGGGGTCGGGCGCTTGTTTTATCAGCTCGATGCGCCTGACCCCGAATTTCTCTGTGTCTTTGTGTCTCTGTGGTTTATTGCGACTCCAAATTTCCGAGTTGCTATCCACGGCGCCGGATCATCGACTCATAGAGCACGGCCGGGTGTCGCTCTTTGGCACCTGAGGGAAACGGGCATTCCTTTTGTTCGTCTTTGTTGAAAATCTTCGCTTCAAGCATCGGACGATTCGGACGGTAACCGGGGCCTTTTGCATCGATTCCCGCGCGGGCCATTAAGGTTTCGATCGTGTAGATGGCTTCGGAGCGGTCGTACACGGATTGGTGATGCTCGCGGCTCATGATGATGGCTTCTTCCGGGCAAGCATCCACGCAGAATCCACAGTAAATGCAGCGCATCATATCGATGTCGAACCGGACCGGAAATTTTTCGATTTTGGGATTCGGGTGTTCGCCCGCTTCGATGTAGATGCACTCTGCAGGACAGATTGTCGCGCACATGTAACACGCCACGCACTTCAAGCTTCCGTCATTCCGGACAGTCAGAATGTGTGTTCCGCGAAATCGTTCCGAATACGGACGGGACTGCTCCGGATAGTAGATGGTTGGGGTGTCGCCTTTGAACAAACTCATGAACAGGTGCCGGACAGTGACGGCAAAAGCTCGAAAGGTGGTCCAAACGGAGGCGCCTTCCCGCCGGGCTCTCTCACTGACATTGATGACCGGTACGTCCACGGCGTAGCCGCCCTTCACAGGCGTCATCGCAGGACCTCCTGCGGCGTGTGTACCGGCGTCATTCCGAGCAGACCGATTGAGTCGTAATCCATACCGGAGTAAAGCGGAACCTCGCGACCGATCCATTCAAAGATCGCCCTGGGATCGCGAGGAACTTGGATACCGGATAGCTCCAGCATTTCCGCCATGAGCACATGCAACGGTTGCGCATCACCGGGAGGCATGATCGCGCGGTTGGTCAACTGAACGCGACCGGCGTAATTCGTGTATGTGCCTTGCTCTTCTCCCCAAGCAGCCATCGGCAGGCGGATGGACGCTTTCGCCGCCCAGTCGAAATCGTTTGTGGAGCTGACCACACTGAACTCGAGCGCATCGATCAGCCGCTTTAATTGAGAGACGATCTCAGGCGCATCATCGTCCACCAATTGGGGATGAAATGAAATCCACATTCCGAGGATTTGTTTTCGTTCCGCTAACTCCAGAATGCCGCGCAAGCCATTGAGTTCGCTATTCAGACCCAGGTCAAGAGCGCCATGAGTATTGGAATGTTTGTCCAGGCGGCGCAATATATCGTCCTGCCGCTGCTGATACAGCTCCACTTCATTCGCAAGCCGGAAATCCGTTCGGCCCTTGAAGTACTTCTTCATGAGAAACAGGGCTTCGTTCGTGTTTGTCGCCGAACCCAAGCCGGCGACGGCGTGACTGCCGTGTTGTGTCCGGAGCAATTCAAACTGCTCATGGATTTGTGGGAGCAGGTCCGAGATGTGTCTTTGTTCGCCCGCCATGCTGGCGTGACGAAGGCGAGGCCATCGTTCGAGTGTGTGAAAACAGAGCCGGCCTTCATCGCACAGCCAACTTTTATTTACGTCGACATTCCGGCGGCCAACCGTCCGGTAAATCTTCCCATCACTGGCCGTGTAGCCGGGAATGCCGCCGCCAATTGCTCGGGCCGAGTGGTCGATGCGCAGGTTGCAGCCCGTACTGCACCCGGCGCAAGTCGAATTCGTGCCTTTCAGAAACCACACGCGGACTTTGAAGCGGAAATCGCTGCTCGTCAGGGCTCCCACCGGACAAGCATCGACGACATTCATCGAATAAGGATTATTCAACGGCCGGTCTTCAAAAATGCTGATCTCGGAATTATGACCCCGGTTGAAAACCTGAATCTCGTTCGTCTTCGTCACATTGCGCGTGAAACGGACACAGCGCGTACAAAGAATGCATCGTTCCTGGTCGAGCTTTACAAGCGGGCCGAGATTAAATGCTTTTTTACGGCGAGTTTTTTGGCCGAGCGGGTAGCGGCTGTCATGCCCGGCGTGAGCCATGTAGTAATCCTGAAGCCAACATTCACCGGATTGGTCGCAAACAGGGCAGTCGATAGGATGATGCAGCAGTAAGAATTCCATCGCGTAGCGAACCGCCTGGTGGACACGCTCGGTGTCGGTTCGGATTTCCATGTTGTCTGCGACGGGATTGGCGCAAGCCGGCAGCAATTTCGGTGCGCCCTTGACTTCGACCAGGCACATTCGGCAACTGCCTTCAATACCGATGTCGGGATGGTAGCAATAGCGGGGGATTTCGACGCCGACCTCGTCGGCAACTTGAATGATCGTCCGGCCTTTTTCGGCCTCGTATACCTGGCCGTTGATCGTGACCTTAGGCATAAATAGCTAGAGTAGCACGTGGGTATCAGACACAAAAAGTTCTACGCTCTCGACGGTTCACACTGTACGCGCCCGCTAAAGCCGGCGCTACGGCTTCGTCGGATGCTCAATCGGCAAATCGAGACGATTGCCCCACTCGCCCCAGGAACCGAGATAGTTCTTCACATTGGGATATCCGATGAGGCGAAGAGCCAGGTACGTGTGAGCCGATCGATACGCGCCTTGACAGTGTGGAATGATTTCTTTGTCCGGAGTGATTTTCCGCTGCTCATACATCTCCCTTAACTGCTCTGCGGATTTGAAAAAACCTTTCGGGTCCAGATTGTTCGTCCATTCAAGGTGCACTGCTCCGGGAATTGCGCCGCCACGCTTTGCCCGAACAAGCTGGCCGGTGTACTCCGCATCGCTTCGGGTATCCACGATAACGACCGACGGATTCCCCAGCTTGCTTTGTACTTCCTCCGCGGTAGCGAGACGTTCGGCACGGGGTTTCATTTTGAAATTGCCGGCCTTCGGTATTGTTGCGTCTTGGGTGGTCGGTAGATCTGCAGCGGCCCAGGCATTGAAGCCGCCGTTTAGAACATGCACGTCATCGTGTCCGAAGAACTCCAGA
>DATFXZ010000272.1:0-6772 GCA_035315305.1 Terriglobia bacterium
TGACCTTGGCCCTGCCCTTGACCCTGGACTTGCCCCTGTCCCTGGCCCTGCACCTGCTGGCCTTGACCTTGGGGTTGCGGAGCTTGGGCGTGTAATTCGACGAATAGGGTGATCAGCGCCAGCACTATGGCTAAACACACAATGATCGCGCGATGACGCATGTCATGACCTCCGATTGCATCCTGTACTGACGCTTTTTAATAGTGCGGACTACGGTGTTTCGCCTTCGCTGGAGGCAGCGCCCAAGCGTTTGCCGGTGCTGACCATCGTCACGGTCCTGGCATTGCCACGCTTGCTTCCGTTTTTCGCCATTGTGCCGGCGACTTCAATTTCATCGCCCAGCTTCATTGTGGTGCGAGTCCAACCGCGCCCTTGAAGTCCGTGAGGGGGACCCATTTCAAAACCCCAGTTCTCGACGGTGCCATCCGGTTTCTTCACATCGATGTAGAACCAAACGTGAGGGTTTGTCCATTCCACTTTCGTAACAAACCCTTTTACCGTTATCGGTTTGCTCGCATCAAACTCTGCCGCGAATGAATGGTGGGCGATCGCTGGTGCTGCTGACGCGACCACAAACAACGCGAGGGCAAAGAAAGCTACTAAGCCTTTTCTCATCGAGAATTCCTCCTAGTTTCTTCTGATCCAATTGGAATTACTTCTGTCAGGGTCTGTTGTCTTGACAATAATAGACCGGCAACTCTTCCCCGGCAATCCACTTTAAATTCCAGCTGCTGGTCCACGTTTTTGTGTACGCGCCGGGATCGTCGATCGTTACCTCATACTTCAAAGTATTCATGTCCGGCCGTGTGTACCGCTCAATGAGATGAAGCTGTTCCGTATGAGGCAGCCCGCCGTTGCTGAACCAAAACTTCTCGTTGAAGCCCTTCGTATCGACAACGAAGGTTTCCCCTTCCCACTTGCCCACGGACCGTCCGTAATAGAGTGGATTATCCGCATCGCCGCGAAGTTGGCCCTGCTGCTGTCGGCCGTCGGTGTAGATGATCCGATAATTGCGATTCCCGCTGCCGATAAAAACAAAGACCCTCTTGCGATCGCGGTCTTCATTGAACTGAACGCCGTAGGGCAGTTGGTATTGTCGTGGACCTCCGGGAGGCATGCAGTACAAATACATGGGATCATCTTTCAAGAGATTGCGCTGTCTCAGTTCATAAAGATCGCGCGCCCATTTTTGAAATGGCGCCACTTTGTCGATGTCCGCAATGTTCTTCAGGAGTCCATACCCATCCGCGGCAACGTTTGAGCCGGTCTGCACCAGAGTCGTTGCGGCCGGTACTCCCCAGTAGCCTGTTTGTCCCGGTGGGGCACCCAACCTTGGCTGTCCATCCGGCCATTTCGGAGTCGGTCCGTTGGGAGCATTGGCTGCCGGTTTTGGCGCAGTCGCACCGTCGAACAATTTCTTGTTCGTGTTCGCCATCGCTACGGAGTTAGCCCAGACCTGGCGGCTACCATTTCTTGCTGCAATGCCCTGGACGGTCAGCGCGTCGCCTGGCTTGACGGTATCGCGTGTCCAGTTAGCCCTGCCAAGATCGACGGGGCTTTCCAGCTCGACGGCCCAATTAGCAACGGCGTTCCCATTCTGAACGTTCATAAAAATGTGAACGTGTGGGTTCGCCCAGTCCACCTTCGTCACAGTGCCGCGCAGAGTCATTGCCTTTTTGTCATCGAACTTCGCAAGAATTTCATGGTGTGCAATTAATGGCCGAGCTGTAAAAAAGGCTAGTCCTACGGCTAGTGCACCGTAGATGCGATACTTCATGATTATTCCTCCTGCTGTCGGGACTGTTTACAAGAACCATGCTGATATGTCAATACCTACAACTACAACTATGGAACACTTCTTTAGATGTCCGTACTGCGGCGAGCACGTTTCAATGGTGCTCGACATGTCGGTGCGCAGCCAGACTTACATCGAAGACTGCGAAGTCTGCTGCCGGCCGATCCACGTCCGATACGTTGTTCACGGTGATGCAGTAGCAGAATTCGAGGCGAGGCGAATGACTTAGTGACGTGTAGCAGGAACGCGAGTCCAGAATTCCATCACGCGAATTTAGGTGATTTAGACCTCTGCTCCCGAATAGAATGCCGCCAACAAGATCGTTCCTCAATCCATAAAGGAGGAAAGCATGAAGCGTAATCTCTACGTCGGTGCGGTTTTTTTGACTTTGCTCGGCACACTTCTCATTGCGAGTGTCGTTCTGCAGAAACAGGCTGCGGTCGAAGCCGCAGGAGCCACGGCTCCAAGATTCGAAGTCGATCCTCTGTGGCCGAAACCACTACCCAATCACTGGATCCTTGGGCAGACCATCGGCGTTTCTGTAGACGCTCAAGACCACGTTTGGATCATCCACCGCGCAGGCTCGCTTGAACCAGGCGAGGTGCACGCGACAACGAATCCGCCGATCGCACAATGTTGCGCAGCCGCGCCGCCCGTACTGCAGTTCGATCAGGAAGGCAATCTGATCTCGAGTTGGGGCGGGCCGGCACAAGGTTATGACTGGCCGGATTCGAACCATGGGATCACCATCGACTACAAAGGCTACGTCTGGATTGGCGGAAATGGACAGGGCACACCGCCTGGCGGTGCAGCCGCAGGCCGCGGACAGGCCGCGCCGCGCGGCCAGCAGCCTGCCGTTCGCACGGGTCAACAACAGAATGAAGAACAGGCGGGCGGCGCGCTGGGTTACACCAACGACTCGATGGTGCTGAAATTCACGCAAGCCGGAAAATTCCTTATGCAGATCGGCAAACCCGGCCAAAGCAAAGGCAGCAACGATGTAGAGAACTTGAGACGCCCGGCTAAAATTTTCATCGACAAAAAAGAAAATGAAGCGTACGTCGCCGATGGCTACGGCAATCACCGAGTGATCGTCTACGATGCGGATACAGGAAAGTACAAACGCCACTGGGGTGCATATGGGAATAAGCCGAGCGACGAGAATCTCGGCCCCTACAATCCGGATGCGATGCCCGCTCAACAGTTCCGCAATCCTGTCCATTGCGCAGAACTCTCGGTCGATCGCCTGTTATACGTTTGCGACCGCGCTAATGATCGGATTCAGGTATTCACTCCCGAAGGAAAGTTTCTGAAGGAAGAATTCTTCAACAAGAGGACGCTCGGCTCCGGTTCGGTCTGGGACATCGCATTCTCCAGAGATCCGCAGCAGAAATACATTTATCTTGCGGATGGAGAAAACGATCGTGTGCACATCATCGATCGTGAGTCGCTGAAGGTGTTGACCACTTTCGGCGAAGGCGGCCGCCAACCCGGAATGTTTTACGGAGTGCACAGCATCGCGACCGACTCCAAGGGCAACATCTACACAACGGAAACGTATCGCGGCCAGCGTGTGCAGCGGTTTATATATAAAGGTTTGGGACCTGTTACCAAAGAAGATCAAGGCGTCGTTTGGCCGACGAAGAAATAAGAGAGACTCGGACATGGGGGCAGCCCCCATGTCCCCTTTCCCCCGCAAGACATCATGCTAGGATGTGTTGCGAGGTGAAGATGTTTTTGAGTTATTTCGTCCTGCCTGCAGTGATCTTTTCAAGCCTTCTTTTACAACCACAGGCGTCCACCGGCCATACCCCTTCCGGAATGCCTCCGGTTATTGACCCACATAACGTGTACAGCGAAACCGTTGCCGGCAAACTTAGTCCGGCGACAATGGGCGCGCTGTCTCGTGTGTATGTGCCGAATGTCAAATCAGGCGATCTTTATGTGATCGACCCTTCCACATTTCAGGTTGTCGACCATTTCGTCATAGGCGGTAATCCGCAGCACGTCATTCCCTCATGGGACTTGAAAACGCTCTGGGTAGCCGGTAGTGCTGAACGGAAGCTTTCCGGCATATTGACTCCTATCGACCCGAAGACGGGAAAGCCCGGCACCACAATCAAGGTCCCGGACGCATACAACCTCTACTTCACACCGGACGGTCAGTCTGCAATCGTCGTCGCGGAAGCTTTGAAACAGCTCGAGTTTCGCGACCCGCAAACCATGAAGCTGCAGTACACCATTCCCACCAGACAATGTTTAGGCGTTAATCATGCCGACTTCTCGATTGATGGCGCTTACGCGTTCTTCACCTGTGAGTTTTCCGGGGGCCTCATCCAGATCGATTTGATGCAGCGCAAGGTTATCGGGTCGATAAAGCTGACACGAGAGGGTACTCCTCCGAATACAACGGCGCACAGCATGCCGCAGGACATTCGCATCTCGCCTGATGGGAAGGTTCTCTTCGTCGCGGACATGGATGCCGATGGCGTGTTTCTCGTCGACACTTCAACGTTCAAGCAAATGGGATTCATTCCGACGGGCCGGGGATCGCACGGCCTTTATCCCAGTCGTGACGGCAAGAAACTGTATGTCACAAACCGCGGCACCCATATGGGCGACGTCAAGGCTCACGGCGTAGGCAGCGTCTCCGTGATTGATTTCGCTACGCGGAAGGTTGAGAGAACATGGCCGATTCCAGGCGGAGGCAGTCCTGACATGGGAAACGTCAGCGCGGACGGAAAACTTCTGTGGTTGTCAGGACGTTTCGATAAGGTTGTTTACGCCATCGATACAACTACCGGAGCCGTGAAAACGATCCCGGTCGGAACCGAACCACACGGCCTCACCATCTGGCCACAGCCTGGACGTTATTCCCTGGGACATACTGGAGTGATGCGGTAGGGATTTGTAGCCGCGGATAACACGGATGACTCGGATGTCCGCAGCTAGCTCTACGTCATCCGCGCCATCCGCGGCTATAAGAGTTGATACCCATTGCATCCTCGTAATCTCGTCTAATTTCCTCGGGCTGTCCTGCCTGAAAGACGTAGCCCTTCAATTGCGCACTGAAGATAGGATGCTTCAACAGTTCGTCCAAAGACAATCCGTCCACGAACACACTCCGATGTGCAATAGGTAACGGAACGCATGCGTTGATATGCTGATCCCGAATGACTCCCTTCGGATCGTCCCCCACAGATAATCGTTCGAGATCTTCGAAGAATCGTTTCCTCAACATCAGAATTCCGCGATCGCTCAGACCTAGGTGCTCTTTCTCGCGGTCTGCAACTGTGCCCTGACCGGCCCAAGCAACGAAATCCTGATTCATGACGTGACTATTGAGCCACCGTCCAGTGGCCGGATTTTTGATAGGACCATGCCACGACGGAATCGGTCCCTGCTCGTATGGCTCTTGTTCCTTCGGAACGCGCTCGAACGCCCATGTGACGCTCAACGTGTTTTCGTCGTCGATGGGCACACGCCATTCGAAATGACTTCCGGTGAATAAGGCGTTCGGCCAAAGGCACACGCGTCCGATCGTCCACAACGGATCGGACTGCGTCATGCCTTCCCGAATGCGTCGATAAACGAAGCCGTACTCGAATTCATCAAATTCGACTTTCAGATGTTTGGGCGAATAGGGACCGAGTTCTCCGCGCAGACGGACATTCCAGTTCATGTGCATCCATTCGAAATGAACCGGATCGATCGAGTTTTCCTGGCACTGGAACCAATTACACGGGACTTCCGCAAAAACGATCTGGCGGAACCCATTCTTCCACGTAAACGGTTCCCAATTGGGGACCAGAGGAGCAGGCTCAGGACCGAGATACGCCCAAATCAATCCTGCGCGCACTGCGACAGGATAGGATTTGATCCGCACCTTGTCTTTGAAGCGAGCGTCTGGGGCCGCGATGTCGTCGTACGGTTGCTCGATGCAGCGCCCGGTTTCATCGAATCGCCACCCGTGATAGTTGCAGCGCAATCCACATGCTTCGACAAACCCATACGACAAGTCGGAGCGTCGGTGAGCGCAATGGCGATCAATCAAACCATACGTACCCTCGAGATCCTTGTACAAAACCAGATCTTCACTGAGCAGGCGAATCGGTTTGACGCTGATCTTGTCAAATTCCGTCAGCGCCCCGATGGGCATCCAATATCGACGCAGTAGTTCGCCCATCGGAGTGCACGGCCCGACGCGGATGAGCCGCTCGTTGTCTTCCTTCGAAAGCATTACTTTCCGCCGAGCTCCGCATAAAGCTGATTGATGAAGCGCTCGGACGTCATCGCCGCTTGCTCTACCTTGGAATCGTAAGAAGCCGTAGGTTTCGCAGCGATGATCTCTTGCGCAGTCTTTCCCTGCTTGACCATGTCCGCGACCCGGTCGCGTACGGCAAGAATGATGTCCCGATGCGCAGTCACGGCCGCTCGATCCACGGTGGGACCGTGGCCGGGAATAATCTTCGTATTCGGGCCGGCCATACCGATCGTCGCACCGAGACCTTCGAGCATTCCGTTCAGTGAGCCGCCGTTTGCGCGGTCGATGTTCGGATATCCGACGGAGCGGTAATAGTCGCCGGTCATCAGGATATCCAGGCCCGGAAAGCGCACGAGCGTGTCGCCGTCTGTGTGCGCTGAACGGA
Source organism: Terriglobia bacterium (assembly GCA_035315305.1). Classification (GTDB taxonomy): domain Bacteria; phylum Acidobacteriota; class Terriglobia; order 20CM-2-55-15; family 20CM-2-55-15; genus 20CM-2-55-15. The sequence goes on from DATFXZ010000272.1 coordinate 6,445, forward strand.
TTGGTATCAGCTGAACGTCCTCGCCATTCATGTGAATCGTCACTGGACCGTCATACGTCACCATAGGCAGGGCCACCTGCGGCGCTGGGGCCGCATTGCCGGTGGGACGAGCCAGACGAGCGCGCAGTTGATCTCGAGAAAAGATCACGGCGCCCAGTTTTGCAAAATTTTCATTACCGCCCGTGTGGTCACCGTGAACGTGTGTGTTCACAATGAACTTGATTGGGCCTGGTGAAATTTTCTTCACTGCCGCGACGATTTTCTCAGTCAACGGCGCAAATTGAGTGTCGACGAGGAACACGCCATCAGGACCAACCAGTGCGCCGAT
>DATFXZ010000273.1:0-2991 GCA_035315305.1 Terriglobia bacterium
GGTATCGCGGTTATACGGGCATTGAAAAAGATCCTAACTTCTCTGAAGCCGATTTATGCTGATTTCGAGTTTACGATTCTACGAGGACCTACAGCCGTCCGGTTATGTCAGTGACATTTTGATCGCGATGCCATAGAGCGTGAATAACGAGATCATTACACCGCTCCGGAAGGAGGGCAGATGAAAATCTTAATGATGATTTCTATTTCAATCACGCTAACGGTGCCGGCGGCTCTTCTCTTCCAGACGATTTCGAAGCCATCCTTCCAAGCGGCCTCTGTTAAGCCGAATCCTCAATTCGGCTTTAGCCGGAGCTCAATCTCTATTGCCGGGAACCGCTACAGTGCCACGGGCACGACACTGCGTCGGCTGATTATGGAGGCATACAACCTGCGCGATTGGCAGCTGGTCGACGGTCCATCCTGGATCACTACGGATCAATGGGACGTTGAAGCGGTTGCCGATGATGGTGTCGCACTTCTCATCGTCAATGTGGAAGATCCCAGCAGGCCGACTGCGGCAAGTCTGATGATGCAATCGCTGATCGAAGATCGCTACCAATTCAAGTTTCATCGTGAAACGAAAGAGCTTCCTGTTTATGAACTGACTGTCGCAAGGAATTAAAAGCTTGAAGAGAGACTGCACCGTAGAATCGAATCAGACGGACCTGCGGACCAGCTCAATAGTGATTTCCTAGTTTCTTTTAGCTCCCAACAGTACAATGCATTCAAAGCGTCGTGATCGAAGGGAGCAAAACCCATGGTCTTCAAATTCTGCTTGCGCCGAATTTTTAGCGCCGGTATGGTCGCTGCCGCCTGTGTTATTCTCTCGGGCTTTTCTTTTGCGGCTGAAACAGTCACATTCACCAAGGACGTTATGCCGATCCTTCAGGAAAAATGTCAGGAGTGCCATCGCGCAGGGTCGATGGCTCCGATGTCGTTAATTACATACGCAGAGACAAGGCCGTGGGCGAAGGCGATTCGCGAGCGTGTGATCACTCGGCAGATGCCACCCTGGCATATCGATCCGACAGTAGGCGTACAGCAATTCAAGAACGACATGTCACTGACCCAGTCCCAGATCGATACGATCGTTCGCTGGGTTGATCAAGGTGCGCCGCAGGGGGACCCCAAAGACATGCCGTCGCCAAAGCAATGGAATAATGCCGACGAGTGGAAAGCAGCGAAAGAACTCGGACCGCCGGATATCGTCGTCAAGTCTGCGGACTGGACGATGCCGGCTCATCACCAGGATGTGTGGTGGCGGCCGACTACCGACATCGGACTCACCGAGCGGCGCTGGGCACGGGCTGTTGAGATCCGTCCCGGATCAGTTGCGGGGCGCAAAATCACGCACCACGCTGTTGCGTATCTCGCCCAAGAAGACCCCGATAGTATTCAGGCCGGAAGTGTCGATGATCTTCGGGGGCGCGCCATGCTCATGGAGTGGGCCATCGGCAAGGGCTACGATTTGTACCATCCGGACACGGGCAAACTTCTGCTGCCGGGATCTAAAATCTCCTGGGACATTCATTACCACGCGGTCGGTGAAGATATCCGGGATAATGTCGAGCTGGGCATCTGGCTGTATCCGAAAGGTCAGGAACCCAAGTATCGAACCTTTCTGACTGGCTTTCAGGCGATCAAAGGCCAAGATCGCAGCCGTCTCGTAGATATTCCGCCAAATAGCATCGCCGTCAGCCAACAGGTCACCGTTCTGAAACAGGCCGCAATGCTGGAGAATTTCCAACCGCACATGCACCTGCGCGGCAAAGCGATGATGGTTGAAGCGATTCTTCCAGACGGTACAAGCGAAGTCGTCAGCTATGTGGGCAAGTTCAACTTCAACTGGATGACGAACTATATCTACGCTGATGATGCCGCGCCGATGTATCCCAAAGGCACCATGATTCGCGTCACGGCCTGGTACGACAACACCCGCGCAAATCCAAACAATCCCGATCCGGACCAATGGGTCGGATTCGGAGATCGCACCGTTGACGAAATGGGCCATGCGTGGATGAATGTCACCTACGTCAGCGATGACGATTACAAAGTCTGGGCCGCGAAGCATAACAAGCAGCAGGTCGTAAATACTGCCGGCCGGTAAATGCGCTCGCCTTCTTTCAACAAACTAGTACCGCTTGCGGTGCTACTCCTAGCCGCGGGTTCTCTTACGGGCGCGCAAAACTTGCCACTCGAGCCGGTCCATGAGTCCGGCTCCAGCGTAACCGGCGCTTTCGAGGGCTGGTTCAAAAATCAGGACGGAACGTTCAGCCTCCTGCTTGGCTATTTCAATCGCAATACACAACAGGAACTCGATATCCCAGTCGGGCCGAACAATCGAATCGATCCCGGCGGACCGGATCAAGGCCAGCCAACTCATTTCCTGACTGGACGGCAATGGGGCATGTTCACCGTACGCGTGCCTGCCGACTTCGGTAAAGGTAAACTGGTCTGGACACTCGTCGCGAATGGTCAGGAACTCGTGATTCCGGCAAGCCTGCATCCTGATTACGAGATCTCGCCCGTCCTGGAACTGGCAACGGGGAACACACCGCCCGTTTTACGATTTGCGGAAAAAGGCGCACCTATTCAAGGGCCTGGCGGAGTCATGCTTGAACGCACCGCAACAATAGGTACACCGCTGGATTTGACCATCTGGGTTCAGGATGACGCTAAACTCACGACCTCTTCCGGAGCACCTCCGCGGAATTTGGGTCTGCCGGTAAGGTTGCGATGGACAAAATTCCGCGGACCTGGCACCGTCACATTTTCCGCCGCGCGACCCGAGATCGAAAAACTCACGGGTGGAAGTCCCGGAGTTCCTTTTTCGGGCAAAGCTACAACAAAAGTCACATTCGGTACGGCTGGTGAGTACGTTCTACACGTTGTCGTGAATGATTACTCCGGCGAGGGCGGCGGCGGGTTCCAATGCTGCTGGACGACCGGTCAGGTCAAGGTCACAGTAAATCGGTAAGCTCGCGCGTCG
>DATFXZ010000274.1:0-6033 GCA_035315305.1 Terriglobia bacterium
CGTGCCGCGTCTGTTAGAGCTCGGCTATCGCGTGATCGATAAGAGCAACACCTATCGCGCCGACCCGAATGTTCCCTTGGTTGCGGCGGGCGTCAACGACGACGTTATAACGCAAGAAGTCCGGCTCGTGGCGAATCCGAATTGCACGACGATACCGCTCGCGCTTGCACTTTGGCCTCTGCATCAGCGCTTTGGTCTTTCAAGCGTGACGGTCAGCACTTACCAGGCCGTGAGCGGCGCGGGCATTGCGCCGCTCGACCAGTTCCTCGAAGCATCACGTCAGGGTTATAGTGAACCGGATCGCTTTGGCTTGCGCTTCGATCCGAAAACGCATGCGGCCAATACCGTGCCGCACAACGGCAACACCGATACCAGCGGTTTTTCATCGGAAGAACGCAAACTCGTTTTCGAAAGCAGGAAGATCTTACGGTTGCCTATGCTCGCGATTTCAGCGCAATGCTGCCGCGTCGCGGTTGCAGTCGGCCATTACGAAAATGCGTGGGTGGCGTTTAGCAAGCCGTTGAGCGTCGAGGATGTTGGTACAGTGCTTGGCAGCGAAAAAAACGCTCCCTTCGTTCGATTTTTTCCCGGTGCGAGCGGTGACGGATTGAGCGCGCTTTCGTGCGTGCATGACCGCGACCGTACACTCGTCGGCCGCGTACGCCATGACGCCCGGGATGAGAGCCGCAGGACAATCTGCATGACCGTTGTGGGCGATAACCTGCGGCTCGGTGCAGCTACCAATGCGATTCGGATTGCCAGCCGTTGGTACAAGTCGAACGATCCGGATCTGAGCGTCGGCGCCTGACGAAGGGTCCGCCTCCGTGTCCCCGAATTGACTAACGCCGTTGAATCAGCTCAATGCGATTGCCCGCTGGATCGATCGCGATGCCGATGACGATGCCCGTGTTTCCGAACAGACGAGGATCCCCCGCCATCGTACCGCCGGCCGCCTTGACAGCAGCGACGGTTGCGGCCATATCTTTTACGTTCAAAATTACGTGTGCGATCGGATCCTTCAAGTCGTCGGAGTCGCGGTGCATGATGACGATGGGTTCGCTCTTATTGGCCTTCGCGGCGTCAACGGTCGCGCCAAAGTTGACGAAGATCTCCGCTCCACCGGGTGCGTCGATTCGATTGACCTCCTGCATACCGAAAGCGTTTTGATAGAACTTCGCCAGCGCGGCGGTGTCTTTCGCGGCGATCCGCACCGAGTTGAGCGTCACTTGCGCATACGCAGCATTCGCAAGCACTAGTGCGGCGCACACAACTATCGCAGTTATCCAGATTCTCTTCATGTTTGTCCTTTCTCCGGTTGAATGCCTCGTCACTTTTCGCGCAGGAATCGAATCAGTGCCAAGGCGATAGTTGGCGGCTTCCTCTCGACTCGCCGATACTCGCGCCCGTCGAGCGTTCGCGTCAACATCTTACACTCAATCATTTCCCTGCGAAGCAGCGCGGGATCTTCAAAACGATGGTTCGCGATCAGGAAATCGTTGATGGCCTGCTCCCGCAATTACGTGCATCCTCGAATTTGGGATAGACTTTTTACGCGATTTCACGCCTGTCACTGCTACAGGTGAACGTCTCCAAAAAAATCCTCGGGGAGGTAGCAATGCAAAGATTACTGAGCAGGCCGTATATCGCGGCAATCGTCCTTTGGCTGTGCTGCTGGGCAACAAGTGTTGCCGCACAGACGACTACCGGTTCAATAGTGGGTGTGACCACCGATCCGTCCGGGAGTCTGGTTCCAGGCGCAGAAGTAACTATACAGAACCTCGGCACCGGTTTGATGCAGGTGGCGCGCACTGGAACCGATGGTACCTTTATCGTGTCCAGCCTACCTTCGGGGCGCTATAAGGTAACGGTCAAGAAGCCAGGCTTCAAAACGCTTACACGAGAGGCAGTGGAACTAGCCGTTGATCAGAAGCTGCGCCTGGACGTGATGCTGGACCTGGGTGAAGTCAACGAAACTGTAGTCGTCCAGAGCGCTACTTCTACTTTGCAGACGGAGAGCGCTGAAACCGGACATGTCATCGAATCACGCCGGATCTTAGACCTTCCCTTACTTGGGCGGAACTTTCTCAACCTCACGTCACTGATCCCAGGCGTAGTCGCAGGCGCCGGCGGTAACAACACGAACACTTCGGTCAATGGCCAGCGCGAGTTCGCGAACTCGGTCGTAGTAGACGGTATTGAGATCACCGGAAATCGGAATAACGATAACGTGGTGCAGCCGAGCGTCGATGCAGTCGAGGAATTCAAAGCCGTGACGTCCTCTTACGCGCCGGAATTCGGGCGAGCCGCCGGAGGAGTGATTGCGGTTCAGATCAAATCCGGCACGAATGACTTTCACGGCTCGGCCTACGAGTTTCTGCGGACCAATGCCACGACCGCGCGAGGATTTTTCGCGCCCGATCCGTCTCAGCTCAAGCAACACAACTTCGGAGCTTCACTAGGCGGACCGATCATGCGGGATCGCACATTCTTTTTCGCAAGCTATGAAGGCGGAAGAATCCGCGACGTTTTCTCGTATCTTGATACGACGGTTCCGTCGCAGATGATTCGCTACTTGCCGAACGGGAGCGTCGACCTATCGGGCCTTCGCGATCCCAACACAGGAAACCAGATTCCAATATTCGATCCTGATTTCTACAACACGAACTTTGACTCGGAACAGTTTCCTGGAAACATCATTCCCGCGGACCGAGTGAGTCGTGCAGGTCGCAATATCCTGCAGCAACTTTTCCCCGCACCAAACCGACCCGGGCTTGGCAACGGATGGTTTTCAAACTACAGCGTCCAGCAGCGCTACCGCTTGAATTCGGAAACCGGCGACTTGCGGCTGGACCACATTCGCGGAAAGGATCGGTTCAGCCTCACCTACAATGTCGCCGACGGCGACACATTTACAGGGGACCGTTTCGCCGGCGCGATCCCGATTGACGGAGGCGGGAGTACGGACACCGGCGATAAGACGCACTCGCGCAACGACGTCATCGGGCTTTCGTACACGCGCACAATGACGCCTTCGCAATTGAACGAGCTCCGTTTGTCGTATCTGTTCACGAACCTACGTCAAAACGATCTGCTGTATGGCAGCAACCTGGCGCAACGGTTCGGCGTTGGTAATGTCAACATTTCGGGCTTTCCGCAGACTTCCGGCTTTCCGCAGATCTTTCTCGGGTTCGGGGCCAGCACGGGAGGCTCCACCTACAAGCCGCTTGCGTTCAGCGACCACAATTTCCAGCTCAGCGACAATTACTCCTGGATAATGGGGGCGCACAATTTCAAATTCGGGTACGAATACCGTCACCTCGCCTCGAAGCCGGACTTCTCCGCATTTCCGACCGGCTATCAGTACTACAACGGAGCGTTCGCCAGCCTCACGAGCGATCCGTCATACAGCAGCTTTTATGATGCGAACGCGTATTACCCGAACGGAGGAAACGAAATAGCCGACCTACTGCTTGGACTGCCCGGATCGGTCGTGCTAGGTCTGCAATCGGTCAACGCGCGCACCCGTTCTTACGAGAATCATTTCTTCGTGCAGGATGCGTGGCGGGTCACAGGCAGGCTGGTCTTGACCTACGGTTTTCGATATGAGTACCAGGCGCCGTACACCGAAATCCGCGATCGGGCTTCGAACTTTGACCCCGGCACCTTGAGCGTATTGCTCGCGGGACGTGGCGGGAATCGTCGATCGTTGATCGAGCCTGACAAGAACAACTTCGCGCCGCGGCTTGGAATTGCGTGGAGAGCAACACCCAAGACCAGCGTCCGTGCCGGCGGGGGCGTGTTTTATTCGCCCGAAAACGATGGCCGCAGCGAACTCCTAGCCCACAATTTTCCGAATTTTATCGAGCAGAATTTCGACAACTTTTCAGGCGCACCATTCTCTTACGTCCTCGACAGCGGCAACCCGCGGTCAACTTCCATTCCGGTGCCGGCGGGCGCGAGGGCGATCAGTCTGACAGCGGCTCCGAATGCCAAAACTCAGTCGGTCTCGATGATAGACCCTCATTTTCGCGTCGGATACTCGGAAATGTTGAACTTCACGGTGCAAAGAGAGATCACGCCTGACCTCACCGTCGAAGCCGGATACGTCGGAGCATTTGCTCACAAACTGTCGTATCAAATCGGCAACATGAACCGAGGAAACCGCCTCTCGAACCTTCTCGGGATCATTCAAGGACAGTTTTCAATCGGCGACAGCAACTACAATTCTTTGCAGCTGAAGCTCGATAAGCGTTTTGCGCGCGGTTACAGCGTGCTTGCGTCGTACACCTATGCAAAGGGTATCGACAATGGGCCCGCACCTTTCAACCTCGGACCACGAACGATGCAGTGGCCGCAGGATCCGTTCAACTTACGCTTAGAACGTGCACCGTCGTCGACGGATCTTCGGCACAACTTTGTGCTGAGCGGCATCTGGGAGCTTCCGTTTGCACGCTCGTTCCAAGGCATCAGAGGAGCAGCGCTGGGAGGCTGGCAGATCAATACGATCCTGTCCATGCACACGGGCCTGCCCGTAAATGTTATTCGGAACGGTAAAGCTCCGGGCGGGTTCGAAGGCCTCCGGCCAAACCTGCTTCGGGATCCCAATCTGCCGCGAGACGAACGCACGTTGACCCAGTACATCGATACCGGTGCCTTCTCAACTGCCGGTCTCGGCCGCACGGATATCGGGAATGCCGGACGCAATCTCGTGCGCGGCCCGGGCCTCGTCAATGCGGACGTGTCCTTGTTCAAACAATTCAACATCAAGGAAAAGGCTGCCGCGCAGATCCGCGTCGAGGCGTTTAACGTCACCAACACGCCTCACTTCGCGGGACCTAACGGCGACATGTCTCGCGGCGATTTCGGCGTAATCACCGGAACCGTCGGAAATCCACGAATTATGCAGTTCGCATTGAAGCTGAAGTTTTAAGGAAACCCAGTCCGTGCGCTACTTCGCCGAGCATGGAGTTGGATTCCACCCGGCCGCATTGGGAAGCTTCTTGAAGTCCGTAGTATTCGTTAAAGGCCGGCTAAAATAGACGGGATCATCGATTCTCGTGGTGATTGTCATCCACTGATCGCCGTTGGGCATCGTGTTGACATCGAAGTATTCAGTAATGACTGCCTTGTCACTGTGTGGAGCGCCGTTCTTGCGTACGTACCCTGCGCGGAGATTCGTGGTTACTACTTTCAAATTGCCAGTACGGGCGGCGCCTCGTTCTGCAGGTCCAAATTGCCAAGTGGCAACCGAATGTCCTTGCCAGGTCGGTTCTCCCGGTGGTGCAGCGTCGAAGCGAAAGCGCCGCGTCTGGTTTCCGGTATCCGTGTCGATGCGCAGCGTGTTGTCGTTTTCCCAAGTAATATGCAGGCGCCCCGGGAGCCGCATAATATTGGCTGCGCCGTATGCCTTACATTGCTCTCCCGCTTTTTCGTCCTGATCGGGATCCCACATATTTCCAACCCTGCGTCCTTCAGCATTAAGCGTAAGCGCATCGTATTGACCTTTCTGCGGTGTCACCATTCGCAATCTCCAGTCTTCGTTGATCACGGATACCCAATAACCTGTGAGATCGATAGCCGCAGAAGCGCGCCCCGCGGGCAGAGGCCCGCCGCGAGCTCCACGCTGGGGATACGCTGAGTTAGTTGCGAAAAGAACAATGAGGAGAAGAACGACTCTGTGCATTACTTTTTATCCTGAATGCTTTTGTACACAGCCTCGATGAACATGGCTGTCGTCCACGGGCCTGTATTCGATCCGTACCGGCCATCGAAGTCCATGGTGGGTTTGGCTGCCTTCACCTGCTCGAGAGTCATTCCCTTGCGGATCAAGTCCTGAATGCGGTCGCGAACCATGACCATCATATTCCGGTAAGATGCGACATCTGCCGTATCCGAAAGCCGGCCGCGACCCGGAATAATGTAAGTCCCGCCTTGACCCCGATACTCGGCAACGGCCAAATCCAGAATCTGGTTTAGGCCGTCGATGACACCTTTAACGCTGCCGCCTTTCTCAATGTCGATGATCGGGTAGCT
>DATFXZ010000275.1:0-3288 GCA_035315305.1 Terriglobia bacterium
TGCCGGAAACACTCAAGGATGATCGAATCACGAAGAGCGGGTGTTGCGACCTGGACACCGATCATCAGACCGCGACCGCGGACGTCCATGATGACTTTGCCCTGGTTCTTTAGATGCTCCAGCTTATCTCGCAGGAACTCGCCGACCCGTGCGGCATTCGCAGTGTATTGCTCTTCGAGTAATCGCACGGTTTCAAGCGCGGCCGCCAAGCAGACAGGATTACCGCCAAACGTGGAGGCGTGGGCTCCCGGCTCCCAAGTCATCAGGTCGGCGTGCGCCATCATCACACCTAGAGGCATACCTGAGGCGATGCCCTTCGCAAGCACCACGATATCCGGATGAAAGTTGAAATGCTCAAACGCAAACATCTTTCCCGTGCGCCCCATGCCACTCTGAACTTCGTCGGCGACCAATAGAATTCCGTGCTTTCGCGCAATCTTTTCCAGCCTCGGAAGGAAATCGGGAGGCGGCACAATGTAACCACCTTCACCTTGAATGGGCTCGACAACGATGGCCGCCACTTCTTCGGGATTCACAGTGGTCTTGAAAACAACGCTCTCAAGGTAATCGTGGTTTCCGAATGGGATATGCGTCACTCCAGGCACAAGCGGTCCAAATCGCTTTCGCTGAACAGGCTTGGATGATGTCAGCGAAAGCGCGCCCATCGTACGACCGTGAAATGCTCCGTGACATGCGATGAATTGCCACCGCCCGGTCGTATAGCGAGCAAGCTTCATTGCCGCCTCAATGGCCTCCGTTCCGGAGTTTCCGAAAAAGCAGCGCCACGATTTGCCATCCGGCATCAGCGCTTCAAGCTTTCGGCCAAGCTGGGGCATCTGCTCGTAATAGAAGTCGGTTCCCGACATGTGAATCAACGTTGCGGCTTGTTTCTGAATGGCCCGCACAACGTCAGGATGGCAATGGCCCGTCGAGCAGACTGCAATGCCTGCACTGAAATCCAGGAACCGATTCCCGTCGACGTCCTCGACGATCGCTCCGCTTCCGGTTTTTGCTACCAGCGGATAAGGCCGCGTATACGACGGAGAGATGTATCGATGATCGCTCTCGATAATCTCGCGGGCTTTTGGCCCGGGCAAGTTGGTAATGATTTTCGGAAGTTTATCGCCCGTTACTTGCGTCGCCACCTCGTGCCCTCCCGAGTATCTTGGATGAGTACGCCACGATCGAGCAATTCTTTGCGAATCCGGTCTGACGTTGCGAAGTCCCGATTCCGTCGAGCCTCACTATAGCTCGTGATAAGCGGCTCAATCTCCTCATCGCCCTGCACGAGTTGTTCCATTGGGGGGATTATTGCCAGACGTTCGTCAACGACACGCAGCCATTGAAAGATTTCTGTACGATCGTCCTGCAGAAGCGCTCCTTCATCGAGTGCGACATTGGACTCTTTAATCAACACTAAAAGTGCTGCGAGCGCCGCCGACGTATTCAGGTCGTCGTCGAGCGCGGCCTCAAACTGTTCGCGCGCTGCAGTGATCAGCGCGGCTACTTTCGTACTGCGCCCCGGCTTGAGCTCAGCGGATGCAAGGCGAAACAGGAACTCCTTGATGCGGTCCAGAGCATTCTTGGCGTCTCGAAGACCATCAAAAGTAAAATTCAACTGCTTCCGATAGCGAACCGAAACAAGCAGGTAACGGATTTCAAGCGGGCCGTAACCCTTATCAAGCAAGTCACGCAAGGTAAAGAAATTGCCTTTCGACTTGGCCATTTTTTCGCCGTTGACGAGCAGATGCTCGCCGTGGATCCAAAAGCGCACGAAGGGTCGGCCGGTAGCCGCTTCGCTTTGTGCGATTTCGTTCTCGTGATGCGGAAAAATGTTGTCGACAGCGCCGCAATGAATATCAAGAGTCTCGCCGAGGAGTTTCATGGCCATGGCGGAACACTCGATATGCCACCCTGGACGGCCTTCTCCAAACGGTGCCGTCCATCGCGGTTCTCCTTGGTGTTTCGGTGCTTTCCACAGTACAAAATCGCGCGGCTCTTCCTTTTCATATTCATCGGCGTCAACGCGCGCTCCGATTTTCAATTCTCTCCGATCGAGTTTGGAAAGCCGTCCATAGTTCGGAAATCGCGAAATGCGGTAATAAATCGAGTCGCCCTCTTGGTAGGCATAATCCGATTCGAGCAGACGACTCACGAGGTCAACCATCTCAGGAATATATTCTGTTGCGGGCGTGATGACGTCAGGCTCTTGTATCCGTAACGTTTTGCAATCTTTGAAGAACGCTGCGGTGTACGGCGCCGTGTACGTCTTGATGTCCTTATCCGCCTCGATCGAACGTTTTATGATTTTGTCGTCAATGTCCGTGATATTCATCACGTGCTTAACTTTCCATTTGCTTGCCAGATGGCGTCGCAAAATATCTTCGAAAACGTAAGTTCGAAGATTTCCGATATGGACAAAATCGTAGACGGTCGGCCCGCACGTATACATCCGAACCGTTTCATTGTCCTGCGGTGTGAAATCTTCCTGCTTTCCAGTGAGGGTATTCGTGAGTCTTAACATTGCTGTTGTTACGGCAGTTCAGCGTGTTCGTCTAACTTAAAAGTCACGCAAATGGGCATGATAACATGGGGCACATGAAGCCCGTTGTGGCCTTGATCCTGCTGAGCGTCGTCTGTTTCGGCATCACGGCCAGTGCGGTCAGTCAAGATCAGGATACTTTAAAAGTCAGTGTCGACCTCGTAAACGTCCCGTTCAGTGTGACAGACCGCCACGGCCGATTCGTCTCAGGACTCACTGCGAAGGATTTCACAGTTGAAGAAGATGGCCGCCGGCAACAGATCCGGAATTTCGCTCGCGAAAACGAACTACCGCTAACGATCGCGATGCTGGTCGACACGAGTCCTAGCGTGAGACCCGTTTTTGAAGAAGAGAAAACAACGGCGAACGCTTTTTTGGAATCGATCCTGAGACCGAAAGATCTCGCGCTGGTGATAGGTTTCGATCGATCCGTTACGCTCGTCCAGGACTACACCGAAAACATAAAGCTCTTGAAGCGTGCCATTGACGAACTCGAAACCGGAGGCGGCACATCGGTGTATGACGCAGTCTATCTCGCGTGCAAAGAAAAGCTGGGTAGTGAGGCCGGCCGAAAGGCAATCATTTTGATCAGTGACGGCGAGGACACGACAAGCAAAGTCAAGTTCAATGAAGCTTTGTTTTCTGCACATACAAGCGACACGATTATTTATGCGATATCGAATAGTTTTCGCAGCGGTCTTTTTCCGTACGGCCGGAGCCGTCGTACCGGATCCGGTGGCGGGGAT
>DATFXZ010000276.1:0-2852 GCA_035315305.1 Terriglobia bacterium
AGAAAACACGACCCGCTGCCGGATTTCACTCACGAATCCGAGCCAGACAGTCAAAATCACTGCCGTCAGCGTCCACTGGACTCGAGATGCGAAGTCGCCCGTCCAGAGCAAGACGAGCGAGACTATGACGGCGGGCAGTCCCGAGATCAATGCCAGGAAAAACAGACGTCGATCGTGGCTGAGGCGGAAGTGGACTTCGCCTTGTGATTTTGATCGGCCTGCTTCGCTCTTAATCAGCATCTGTTAGTTCGAACATTCAAATACCGTGCCGTTGCATCCTGCGATAGAGGGCGCTACGACTCAAGCCGAGAGCGTTGGCAGCCTGGCTGACATTGTTTCCGAAACGTGTCAACGCCTTGCGAATCAGGAATGACTCGACTTCTTCCATACTCATATCTTCCAGTCGCGGCGCCTGAAGCCCACCGGCACTTGTTGCCGCCAGTCCCAGGTCTGCCGCAGCGACGGTACTTCTTTGCGCCATCAACACAGCACGCTCGACCGTGTGATCCAATTCGCGCACGTTACCCGGCCAAGGATGTTCGCGCAGCATCTGAATCGCACCGCCGTCGAATCCGGTCAGGTGTTTTCGATATCGCTTCGCGTGCATGTTGAGAAAGTGTGCAGCCAATGGAGAAATATCCTCGCGGCGGTCCCGCAAGGGGGGAAGCTGGATCTCGATCGTATTTAGCCGGAACAGCAGATCTCCACGGAAACGCCCGGAAGTTACTTCCTCGTTTAGATTTGCATTCGTCGCGGACAGGATGCGGACATCAACTCGATGCGTTTTTGACGATCCGACACGTTCGAGTTCACCCGTTTCGAGCACACGCAGCAGTTTGGCTTGTTGGGTGAGTGGGACATTCGCGATTTCATCAAGAAACAGCGTACCGCCGTCTGCAAGCTCGAACCTGCCCACACGATCCGTCTTCGCATCCGTAAACGCGCCTTTGACATGCCCAAACATCTCACTCTCGAAAACACCTTCGGCAAGTCCGCCTACGTTCACCGTCACCATCGGCTTCGAAGCGCGGTTCGACAACGCATGCAGCGTGCGCGCGACGACTTCTTTCCCCGTACCGTGTTCACCTGTGATCAAAACATTCGCATCCGACGGTCCGACACGAGCCATCAATTGCAATATCGGGTGCATGGCCGGGGCTTGTGCGATGAACGTTGGACGGCCGTCGGCGCGGAGCAGGTGATTTTCGGCCTCGAGGCGCTGCTCTTTTCGGAGGCTTCGTCCAAGCTCCACTTGAGTTCGAACAATGCTCAAGAGCCGCGGATTTTCCCAGGGCTTTTGTACGAAGTCACGCGCCCCTCGCCGCATCGCTTCGACGGCGAGTTCGATGCTCCCCCAGGCAGTCATCACGACGACAGGCAACATCGGATCCACGCCATGAATGCGTGACACCAGTTCCAATCCTTCTGCGCCCGATGTCGTGTCGCGCGTGTAATTCAAATCCATGAGAACGGTATCGAATTCGCGCGCATCGAGAGCGTCGGAAATTCCGGAGGTCGAGGTCGCCGATTCGATCTGATAGCCCTCGCCCTTCAACAAAAGACGGAGGGCTTCGAGCACATCAGGTTGGTCGTCAGCGATCAGAACACGTGGCGAAGCAGTCTTCATGACGTGTGAAGGATACACCGAGGTGTCTCCGTCTGTCCGTGGCATTCGGGATTCCATGGCAATTCAGATGACGAAGCCTCAAAAATGTACAACTTGAAGAAGGACCGCGTCGAAAGGCCGTTCGATTTTGGGACGGCACCGATCGATACCGAACATGCGGTGTTGCTGCAATTTTAAAATTGGACGAATCCTGCATCTCAAATCCGAAAGCCGAGATCGCAAATTGGACTGCGCGGTGCAGGTCAAGTCCAATCCTGTATTTTGGATTTCGGATTTGAGATGCAGGATTCGTGCAATTTCAAATTCTGTCAAAACGTTGAACAGTTGCTGCAAACGGTCTACGATGCGCCTCGGACATCTCCCCAGGAGGAACAATGAAGACGTTGATAACCGTAATTGCGGGTTTGATTGTCGTGGGTGTGATTCCCGCCTGGCCGAAGCAAACTGCAACGCACCCTCTCGTCACGAAGGCCGAGTACGAGCGGTGGCAAGCGGAATTGTCCAACTGGGACCGTTGGGGAAAGGAAGACGAACTGGGAACGCTTAATCTCATCACACCCGCTAAGCGCAAACAGGCAGCAGCGCTCGTGAAAGAAGGCATCTCGATCTCTATGGCTTCGAACGAGAGTGCTGAAAAGGAAGTCGACAATCCGTGCCCCATCGAGTGGGGCATGCTCACAGCGACACAATCGATCGCAATGGATAAGGTCGGATTCCCATGCATTCACGGTGCGGGTCATACCCATCTGGATTCATTCGCACACGTCTTCTTTGATGGAAAGATGTGGAATGGCTATCCGGTAGCAGGTCTGGTCACCATGGAGCGCGGCGCTGGAAAGAGTTCCATCCTGACGATGAAAGACGGCATCGTCACGCGAGGCGTCTTGTACGACATTGCGAGACTCAAGGGTGTACCGTATCTGGAACCCGGAACCCGGATCTATCCCGAGGATCTCGAGGCTTGGGAGAAAAAGACCGGTATAAAGGCAATGGCCGGCGACGCGCTTCTGCTTCGCTGGGGACGCTGGACGCGGCGAGCTAAACTCGGACCATGGCCGATCAACGATGGAATGGCAGGCTTTGACAACTCCATCATCCCTTGGCTGAAGAAACGCGATATCGCCATACTCGGATGGGAAACGCCCGATTATGCTCCTCATCCGCCGGGCGACCTCCCGCCCTCGGCCGTCCACAATTTCGCGCTGACCATTCTCGGCATTCACCT
>DATFXZ010000277.1:0-9880 GCA_035315305.1 Terriglobia bacterium
TGGGTCCATTAGCGCGATTTTCCACTGAAACTGAACCCGCCCGTCATAGCGCCTTTTCAATTCCGCCCAGGTCGGCTCGGACCAGAAACACCAGCTTGAAATGACATCGAGATAATCAGTGACAGTGATGGTCATGCTTGAATTTTAGAAAGGTTACAAAACTTACGAAGTTAAAATGATAACAACGTTCGATCAGGAACCCAATGTGACACTGTAACTATTTACTCTTTTAACGCAGCCCTTGAATCTCAATCATATTCTTCTTTTCCTTGCGATCGCTTCGCCGCTGCTCGTCTTGGCTAGTGCATGGCGGCCCAGCTCGCCCTATTACGGCTGGGGCATAGCCGCGCTCGTCGTCCTGGCAGTAACAGCCGTCGCATGGCTTCTCTGGCCGCATGTCAGCGGATATATCGGCGGCACGGCATGGTGCCTCCTTTTGTTTCTGCCAGCGATCGCATTGCGAAAAGTCACGCAACTCGCTGCGCGAGGAGATTATGAATCGGCCGGAAGACTTGGTGCGGCTCTCCAGATTTTGCATCCCACCGCCGAGTTGCGCGAGCAAGTCAGGTTATTTCGCCATCTGAAATCCAGCGCTGCACATTCACGTCCGTTCAGTTCCGTTCCGGCTGATAACGACACGGCTCCTTCCGCTTGGTTCAGTCAGCTTCGGAGCGCGCCGGCGGTGCTCACATTGATTTTGATCAACGTCTTCGTGTTCGTTTTCGAAATGTATCGTGGTGGCTGGAATAATCCCATGGTTCTGCATCGGATCGGCGCCCTCGAACCGTTAATAGTCATTACGCAACATGAATACTGGCGTCTGTTCACTGCGCTTTTTCTACATGCCGGCTTTTTGCATCTCGCGTTCAACCTTTTCGCCCTTTACGTTCTCGGTCCGCCGCTCGAGCGCTCGATCGGGACGATCCGATTTCTCGCCTGCTACCTGGGTTCCGGCGTCGCCTCCAGTGCAGGGGTGGTCGCTTTAACCAAGCTGCAACTGGTTGACGAGGCTCAAGTCATTGGCGCTTCAGGTTGCATCATGGGCGTGGTTGGTGCGTGGGCGGGATTTTTACTGCGCCATCATCATGCGCCATTCGCGAAACAGCGCCTCGCAAACATCGGCCTGATCGTGGCGATCCAGGTCGCATTCGATTTGTCCACGCCCGAGGTCAGCATGGCCTCACATATGTGCGGCTTGGTTGCCGGATTTCTTCTCGGGCTAATCCTCGCGCCTAGACCTGCAGCCAGTGGTGTTGGGCCCGGCAAAACTTATTAGTTGTTGTGCGAGAATGACCGGCGACTTGCCGGATGAGATTTTCTTGATTAACTGCGGCTCTGTTCGTCGGCGTATTCGAATGGTAATTCATCGAACCTGTCATGTTCCCAACCGGGGGCATCGCCTCCGGCAACAGTAAGCACAAACACATGCCGACTTTTCAAACTTACAACGTTACTCCGATCCTACCGGCGGCACTCGAGCCGCTACGCGAACTGAGTTTCAATCTCTGGTGGACATGGGAACCGGCGGCCCGCCGATTGTTCCGGGAACTCGATCCCGAGCTTTGGAACCAGACGAACCATAATCCGGTGCGCATGCTGCAGCTTTCGCGGCAATCCCGCCTCGAAGAGCTCGCGCAGGACAAGAATTTTTTGCGGGAGCTCAAACAGGTTTTCCAGGACTTCGAGAAATACCTTGGACGCCGGGACACGTACGGGAAGACTGGGCCCGGTTCCGCGATCAAGAATCCGATTGCCTACTTTTCTGCTGAGTTCGGTTTTCACGAATCAATTCCGAATTACTCCGGCGGGCTCGGGATTTTAGCTGGCGACCATTGCAAATCAGCAAGCGATCTTGACCTGAACTTTGTGGCGATTGGTCTCCTCTATCGCCACGGCTATTTCCGCCAACAAATCGATAAGGACGGCGTTCAGGCGGCGATCAATCTGAACCAAAATTTTTACCACCTGCCAATCCGCGAAGTTCGCCATGGCGAAATGAAGCTTCTGATTTCTGTGCCGATTCTGGATCGAGAAGTCTTCGCCAGGGTGTGGGAATTGCGCGTCGGACGTGTGAATGTCTATCTCCTCGACACCGACATTCCTGAGAACAGCCCGGAAGATCGGCGCATCACCGCAGAACTTTACGGCGGCGATCTTGAGATGCGCATGCGCCAGGAAATCGTGTTGGGTATTGGAGGCGTGAAAGT
Source organism: Terriglobia bacterium (assembly GCA_035315305.1). Lineage (GTDB taxonomy): Bacteria > Acidobacteriota > Terriglobia > 20CM-2-55-15 > 20CM-2-55-15 > 20CM-2-55-15. The sequence continues at coordinate 2,208 of DATFXZ010000277.1, forward strand.
GCTCACCGCACTAGGAATTCAGCCTGACGTGTTTCACATGAACGAAGGACACTCGGCCTTCCTCGCGCTGGAGCGGATTCGTCTGAATGTTGTCGAGAAGAAGCTCGATTTTTACTCGGCGCTGCAAGTTGTAGCGGCGGCGAACGTTTTCACCACGCACACTCCGGTTCCCGCCGGTAACGACTCCTTCTCCCGAGAGATGATGCAAAAATATTTCGGGAAATTCGCAAAGGAACTAAACGTTTCGTTTGAGGAGTTGTTCTCATTTGGTCACACGCGTCTCAACCCCGAAGAGCCGTTCAGCATGACCATCCTGGCATTGCGCCTTAGCCGACACGCAAATGGCGTCAGCAAATTGCATGGTGAAGTAAGCCGGTCACTCTGGAAAGACGTTTGGTCGGGCGTTCCGATGCACGAGGTGCCTATTACCAGTATTACGAATGGCGTGCACAGCAAGACATGGATGGCGCCTGAGTTTGCGGCACTTTATCGGAAGCATCTCGGCGATTGGGAGGAGCATCTCACTGAACCTGATTTTTGGCGCGGCGTCATCGACATTCCGGACGCGCAACTGTGGGAAACGCATCAACAACTCAAACGCCGGCTCATTGATTTTGTTCGCGCCCGCGAACGAAAGCGCCGCGAACGACTGGGTGAATCGCCGGAGTCAATTCGCAGAGTCAATCGCATTCTCGATCCAGAAATTTTGACCGTTGGTTTCGCGCGGCGGTTCGCCACCTACAAACGCGGCGCACTTTTGTTCAGCGACAAGGAGCGATTGAAACGCTTGGTGAATGATCCAACTCGTCCGGTGCAATTCATTTTCGCAGGGAAAGCGCATCCGCGCGATGAAGCAGGCAAGGCGCTGATCCAGGAGGTTTACAAATTCAGCCGCGAACCAGGTCTCGAAACTCGCCTCATTTTCGTAGAGGACTACGACAGCTACATCGCGCGCCGGCTCGGGCAGGGAGTCGACCTTTGGCTGAACCATCCGTTACGTCCTTTGGAAGCAAGCGGCACCAGCGGAATGAAATCGGCGCCGAACGGCTGCATCAACCTCAGTGTCCTCGATGGCTGGTGGCGCGAAGGCTTTAATGGCAGCAACGGCTGGCCTATCGGCGCCGAGATCGATGATGGCACGACGGAATTTCAAAACGAGGTGGATGCGAGCAGCTTGTATCAATTGCTCGAGAACCAGATCGTTCCGCTTTATTACGCGAAACCGGACGGCAAACTTCCTCTCGCCTGGCTGCAATTGATGCTCGAATCAATTCGCAGCGTCACTCCCGTCTTTAACACGCAACGGATGGTAAAGGAATATACTGAACAACTTTACATTCCCGCAGCGCAAGCATATGAGAACTTCTCCGGAGACGGCTGTGGCGCAGCGAAGCACCTGAGCCAATGGAAAACCAAGATGCGTAAAGATTGGCCGCAGGTGCAAGTATCTGATGTGCAAGTAGCCAACAAGGATCAGCAAAGCGTCTCAGTCGGTGAATCCTTGCAGATCAGCGCGCGCGTGCATCTCGGTGCCGTCGATCCGCAACACGTACGCGTCGAAGCCTATCACGGCGAAGTGGACAACGGCGATCTCCGTAATCCTACCGCGACGGTTTTGAATCAAAGCAGCCAGGCTGACGGCAACGGAAATTACATTTACCGGGGCAGCGTTCCCGCAACTGAAAGCGGCACTTACGGCTTCAGCGTCCGCGTCGTCCCAACACACCCCTGCTTGATGCAAGCGCACGAACTGCGCCTCATCACCTGGTCCTAATTTTCCAGCCACGTGCCTGTGGCGCGTCCGCTAGCTCTGAGAAACAGTTGTCGTTATTTACAACAGATGGGCTTCACTGCTTGGCGTGACATCTCCGGATTCTGGGGTTTGCTTTAGGGAATTCGGCCCTCATGGAGCGCCGCTACAACAATGAACGAATCCATTGAAAACCGAATCGAGCGGCTGCAAACGGGCGGGATCATCGATATGCATTTCGATCTGCCGATGGACTTGTTCGAGAAACGTGAGCGCAGAGATGTTCTTCGGACGGAATTTTTGCCCGAATTCGAAGCGGGGAATATTTCTATCGTTGGCGCGGCAATTTACATAGAGGACCGCTACCTGTCCGCCACAGGACGTACTCGCCGCGGCGAACCCCAGAACGGTTTGCGCGTCGCTCTCGATCAAATTGCACGGCTATATGCCGAAACGGCAGCCACGGAACGGTTCGCGATTTGCAAAAATTATCGAGAGATTCAGGCTGCGCGAGAAATGGGTAAAATCGCGTTTCTCATCACCATGGAAGGCGTCGAACCGTTGGGCACTGATTTAAATCAATTGCGCGTGTTTTACGAACTCGGTGTGCGCTCAATCGGCCTTACACACGCTCGAACCAACGCGGCCGGGCATGGCGGAGTTTTCGCAGCGAGCGGTTCGCCGACCGAGGGCTTGACAGCGTTTGGTCGCGAGGTCGTACACGAATGTGAGGCACTCGGTGTGATTATTGATCTTGCCCACATCAATCCAGCGGGGTTTGAGGAAATTCTCTCGATCACAACAAAACCGCCCATTGTTTCGCACACGAACGTCCGACGCTACTACGACATCGAACGCAACATTAGCGATGAACAGATCAAGATGATCGGCGAACGCCGCGGCGTGATCGGCGCTAATTCCATTCTCGTGAGCTTGCGGCAAGAAGAAAGCACGCTCGATCACTACGTCGGTCACATTGAGCATATCGCGAACTTGATAGGCATCGACAGCGTAGGGATCGGCTTCGATTTCTTCGAGTTCATCTACCGGCAGTGGCCGGAGTCGAGGCAGAAGGAGCTAGCTGCAAAATTTACAACGCCTCACTTCATTCCTGATCTTAGGAACCATTCTCACGCGCGGAACCTCACTCGAAAATTGCTCGAGCGCGGTTTCGGAGATGAGCAGATTGAAAAAATTCTGCGCGGAAACTGGATTCGAATTTTCAAAGAGTGGCTGTAAGCGGCACGTGCTGATTCGGAGTAGGTCAAATTCCCTAAGGAATCTCCTTGTCATCTAAACAGTTTATGGTCATCCTCAAAATTTGTGAGGGTTCTCTCCACTTCGCTCTCCTCGCGATTGCCTTCGGTAGTTATTGCTGACGACAGTGCTGTCGCCAGAGAAGGACTCGTTGCGATTATCCGGCGTGATCTGGGCTATACAGTTTGCGGACTTGCAACTGATGAAAGGACCACGGGTGAGCTGGCCGAAAAACATCAGCCAGATCTCCTTGTGATTGAACCATTCCTTGGCCGTCACGACGGAATTTTCCTTCTCAAGCAATTCGCTGCACGTTTTCCCCAGGTTCGGATTCTCGCTGTATCAAGACAGCGCGAAGATATTTACGCGGAACGCGCGCTTCGCGCTGGCGCCTCGGGATGAAAACCAATACGCGGGAAGAGTTGATCCGTGCCCTTGATACGGTCCTGGCAGGTGAACTTTATGTTAGTTCTAGGATCGCATCGCGCGTTGTTCACGAGGTAGTCAACCGTCGGGCAACGTATCCTAAGGTACCTAACCTGACCGACCGTGAACTGCATGTCTTCACGCTAAATGGCGCCGGCCTCGGAACGAGCCGGATCGCGCGAGAACTTGGGATTAGTCCTAAAACCGTTGAAACTTATCACGAGCACATCAAGCTCAAGCTGGGCTATCGTGACGCTGACGCGCTTCGGCGCGGCGCTCGAGAGTGGTTCGATCTGAATCACCGTTAGGACCTCCGGGACCTGACAGCTCAATCAGGGAAGAGGCACCGAAAATATCAGGGATATCCCAGATAGACGATCAAAGCGGCAACGCAGTAGTCTCACGCCCAATTAGACAAGGATCCAAGCCATGAAACGACTAACATTAATAAGCTTAGCTCTAGTAGTTGCGAGTTTAGTTTGGTTACTCAAGGGAAGCTTCGTCTTAGTCGCAACTGCGAATGCACAACAACAAGCACAAGAATCAACGCGCGACGCACCGCCGGACACTACACCCTACAGCCGCCCGGCTGTTACCGGGGATTTCGCCCCAAAAGGCACGAGACCAATTCCGCTCCTGCCGTCGGTTCTTATCGTGGATACTGTCGTGAACAACACCGACCCGAACATCACAAACACCGATACATTTAATAATGGCGAAACGTCCATAACAGCGAATCCGGCTAATCCTAACGAAGTTGTCGTCACGGCGTTCTCGGGAAGCTGGGGTGCGAATGCGCCGCTTTGGCAAACCACCGACGGCAGGAATCTCTGGACCAAGCAATTTACAATCCCTGCGCCGCCCGGCATAGCCGCCGGTGGTTGTCCCTGTGATCAAGCCGTCGATTACGGAAGTGCCAATCAGATGTCGGGAACCTTTCTCATCAGCGATATCTTTAGCGGCACAACCACAGATCCGGCGAGCGCCGCAGCTTGGAACTGGCTGGTTGTTAATGGCATCACGCAGCCTACCAATTTTAATATTGTACCGCCGCCTGGAGGAGTGGATCAACCGTGGCTGTTGGTCAATGTAGACCCGACGATCCCAGCACAGGACAACGTCTATACTGCTTATGATGACTTTACCAACGGATTCAACTGCGTCGGTGACGCCTGCAACGAGCGAGTATCCGCCTCCTACGGTGTCAACCCGCCTAACTTCACAGTTGATAATCAATCCGGCACAGCAACCCGTAGCATCAACCCAGGTCATCGCCTGGCTGTCGATCCGCGAAATGGCTTCCTCTACAGCTTATTCCAGCGGAACATCGCCGGAGGGTCTGGAGGTTCGAAAAATATCGACTACATGCTGAATCGCTCCACAGATGGCGGAGCAACCTGGACCCTGAACGGTATGGCCGGTGGAATTGTCGTAGCCAACGCAGATAGCACTCAGCCAACTCCCAAGTTCGGTACTGTGAACGCTCTGCTCGGCGGGGTCGACCATGCCGCGGTAGATTCAACTAACGGCGATGTTTATTACGTTTATGGCAATCGAGATTCCGGCACGGGCAATAATCGCCTGGCCATCCGTCGAATCCAGGACAACGGCGGAGGCGGCGTCACTGTCGGTCCAGAGAATTTCGTGACCGGCCAGGTACAAGCCGCCATTCCGTCAGTGGCAGTAGCAAGCAACGGAATAGTCGGCGTTTTCTATTACAGCTTCGACGGTCTGTCGCCGGATGGCATTCCAACCTTCACCGCACACTTGGCGCAGAGCAGCGATCAGGGTGTTACTTTCAGCGATCAGGTGCTGTTGACGTTTCTGTCCTCTGCCGTCGATAACGGCAACAACAGGCAGCGAGTACTCGGAGATTATATGCAGATGAAGGCATTGGACACATGCTTCTTTGGTGCTTTCACCGCGAACGGCGTTGCCTTTGGTCGGCCTTTCGCCAATCACGATCCAATCTTTTTCAGGGTTTGCGTTGGAGAAGCAGACTTGGCAATCACGAAGGCTGACTCACCAGATCCAGTGATAACAGGGAGTGATTTGACCTACACGCTTACGGTAACGAACAACGGGCCAGATGCTGACGACATCAGTTACTGTAACAGACGATCTTCCGGCCGAAACAACTTTTGTCTCGTGCTCTTCGACAGCAGGAGGAGTCTGTAGTGGATCAGGGAATAACCGCACTGTTACGTTTGCATCCCTGGCGTCGGGTCAATCGGAGACCATAACTCTTGTCGCCAACGTAAGCTGCTCAGTAGCCGACGGCACAGCGATAAACAATACGGCCACAGTAACCTCTTTTACGCCTGATTCCGACATGAATAACAACTCGGCGACAGCAACTACGACGGCGTCCAATCCGCCTCCTACGATCACTAATGCGACAGCACATCCGTCACTTCTCTGGCCACCAAACCACAGAATGGTCAATGTGACTGTCAGCTACGAAGTAACGGACAACTGTCCCTTGCCACCTAATTCGTGCACACTCAGCGTGACCAGCAATGAACCAGTCCTTGGCCATGGAAGTGGTCATACATCTCCCGACTGGATTGTCCTGGATGATCATCATGTGCTCCTTCGAGCCGAGCGGCAAGGCAACGGCAACGGACGCATCTATACTATTACTATCACCTGCATCGACAGTGGCGGTAACTCCTCAAGCGATCAGGTGGAAGTAACGGTGCCTCACGACAGAGGTAGGAGATAGGTCGAATCCTGAAAACGGCCATGCTCCCTTCCTCAGCAGCAAGCAGAATACGCAACCGGGCTCGGTAGAGAGGCGGTTTTCGTGCCGCGGATTGTCTTCTACTAAGCCTCGCTGACGCGTGTCACCATGGCTTAATGAGTTAGGCGCTTGGTCTCGCAGGTGGATTACCCGGCCGGATTCCGTGCGGAGATGTGCCAGCCATGGAGCTACCGAGCCGGAACAGACACTATGTAGATGATCAAGGCACACACCCAACCATTCCGATCATAGCGACGATGAAGATCCCACCGGCGATCTTTTCCAGACGATGCATTCGGCGCACGGACCGGGAACGCAGCGCTCAGTAAGAATGCAGGCAGGACATCAGGAACAGTAGTGCGTCTGCGGCCAGAAAATCATCCGCCACCGTGTCTGCACGTCCAAGTGTAATCACCACACGAATTAGTCCGATGACAGTCAGACAAACGCCTACCATCGCAGACGAGACGGTGGAGATATGGATGCAAATATCCTTCTCCAGATGCGTATCTGGATCGCGGTCCCCGTTGCTTTCTCCTTCCATGGTAACCAGTTCTTAGACCAACCGTGAAACTGACTGTTCAGACAATAATCGCTCTGATAGGAAGGCCTCAGGACGTCATCGGAGTTGCATTTGAAATTCACAAATCTCACACGCCACACGGAAATCGGCGCGAATTCGTACTATCTTGAGATTGGCCACCACCGGCTTCTGCTCGATTGCGGAATGCACCCGAGAAACACCGGGGAGTACGCGCCTCCTAATTTCAAAGCAATCGCCCACCGGGAAATTGAGGCTATTCTGATTTCTCACGCGCATCAGGATCACATCGGCACCTTGCCAGTCGGGATGCGGCGCTTCCCGGGCGCGCGAATTTTCATGACCGAGGCGACAGCAGAGGTCGGCAGCGTCCTTTTACACAACTCGGTGAATGTCATGAGGCGGCAACGCGAAGAGATCGGAGAAATGTCCTATCCCCTTTTCACGCATCGTGAAATCGATCGCGCATCGGAACGCTGGCGCTCCTGTCCGATGCGTCAACGGATCTCCATTGCCGGCGAGAGGGCAGCCCAGCGCGAAAAGGATACGTTAACGTTCGAGTTCTTTGATGCAGGACACGTGCTCGGTTCAACCGGGCTAATGCTGCGCGCCAAAGGGCAAACTGTTTTCTATACTGGCGACGTCAATTTCGACGATCAAACCATCATGCAGGCAGCAGTGTTTCCCGAGGAACAGATCGATGTGCTGATCATGGAATGCACCCGCGGTGATCACGCGAAAGCTGAAGGCTGGACCCGCGCCAGTGAAGAGCGACGCCTGGCGGAGGCGCTCGCAACCGCTTTCGAGCGTGACGCATGCCTGCTAATACCGGTGTTCGCGTTGGGCAAAACGCAGGAGATCCTTGCGATGCTCTACAAGTTTCGCCGTCAGCGACTCTTACCTGAATTTCCAATTTATATTGGCGGTCTTAGCTCGAAATTCACAGACATCTACGA
>DATFXZ010000278.1:0-4581 GCA_035315305.1 Terriglobia bacterium
GCCTGAGGGCGTAATCCGAGTTCGACACCTTCGCGTAGAACGCGTCCGGTGGTGACATCTATCAAGAAAGGCCCGACTTCAACTTCCTGTGTACAAACTCGCATGACGTCCTCAAAGTTTGACGTTTTTTTGAGTACGGTCGCTGAGGGTGTGCGGATTATACAGTGCCGAACATGTATAGACAAACACAAGGGGGTTGGGTGTGGTGTCCATAAAATTTTTTTTAACTTGCTTGATTCTTTCACTGTTCGTTTTGGTCGCTCCTTCTCTCTGGGCGCAGTCTGCCGGAACTGGAGCGTTGACCGGAACTGTCTCTGACACTACCGGCGCCGTTATCCCTGGCGTCACGGTTACGGCGACGCATACCGGCACGGGGTTGGAACGCACCGTCCTCACCAGAGAAGATGGCTCCTACCGATTCGCACTCTTGCCGCCTGGCACGTACAAGGTTCGATTCACTAACGCTGGATTTAAGACGGCAGAGGTGCCCTCTGTGACGATCAACGTCGAGGAAACGCCCGTATTGAATCGCACTCTCGACGTCGGCGGCCAAGGTGAAGTCGTACAGGTGGAAGCCCAGGCGGAGATACTCCAGACGGCCACTTCGACTCTTGGAACGGTCGTAGCGGGCCGCGATATCTCGAACATTCCGCTTTCGAGCAGGAACTATACGCAGATCCTTGGTATGTCCGCCGGAGTATCTCAAGACTTATTCAATGGCACTTCATTCGGTAAGGGCACGACGAATATGAGCGTCAACGGATCGCGGCCGGACCAGAATAACTTTCAAATGGATGGGGCAACCGTGATGAATTCCGCGAGCGGAACCAACTCCGCTGCGGATTCTGGCATCTACACCGGGTTGGGCATTCCCAATCCGGATGCGATTCAGGAATTCAAGGTGCAGACTTCCACCTACGACGCGAGCTACGGGCGTAATCCGGGTGCCAACGTAAACCTCGTCATGAAATCCGGCACGAACCAATTCCATGGTTCAGCGTTCGAGTTCTTCCGCAACGAAGCACTGAATGCCAATGACTTCTTTTACAATCGCAACCGCCTGCCGACCCAACGAGAAAAACCGATCTTGAGGCAGAACCAGTTTGGCGGCTCACTTGGCGGGCCGATTAAGAAAGACAAGCTGTTTTTCTTTGGTAGCTATCAGGCAACGCGGCAGCTTAATGGAGTAGCCGCACAAGGCACAACGACTGCAAAACTGTATCCGATTCCTGCCGGTGACCGCTCCGCGCCCGGCTTCCAAGCCGCTCTCGGTGCAGCGCTGTGTCCACAGAATCATCCCGGAGAAATCGGATATAACACCCTTATACCCGGCACCGTCCAGGTTGCCTGCGATGGATCCAATATCAATCCAGTGGCGCTCAATCTCTTCAGGGTCAAGAACCCGGATGGCAGCTATTACATTCCCGGCTCCACGAACGGCACACTTCAGGACGTCTTATTCAGCCAACCGGCCAGATTCACTGGAAACCAGTACGTGGCAAACGCCGATTGGCTGATCAATTCCAAACACACCTTTGCAGCACGGTTTTTCTACACTGAAGATATTCAGGAAGTCAGTGTTGGAGGAGGCCAGCTTCCCGGATGGCACAACAAACCTTTCTACAGCAACACTATTCCTTCGCTCCGGCTCACCTCGGTCCTGACACCTTCATTCATTAACGAAGCTCGAGTTTCGTTTCATCGTGACGTTTCGCGGGCAGCCGACACTCTTCCGTACACCAACCAGCAGATCGGCCTGAAAGGGATGATTCCCGAGCAGACGCTGCCTCCTGTAATGGTGATACCAGGCGTGTTCAGCATGGGTGGCACACTCGGACCTTGGAACAGCCCGCCGAACCACTACCAATGGGCCGACCAGATCTCATGGACAAAGGGCAAACACACCATGCGCGCCGGATTCGAGTATGAGCGCGATCAGTGGAACCTCGTTTTTGCCGGGTTGGGAAGAGGGTTTCTGTTTTTCGGAACGTTTGCGGATTTTGTCGTCGGCCGGCGGGGCTGTAGTCCTGTTGACCCGACGTGTTCTGCAGCCAATCCTGCAGACACCACCGGCAGCCCCGTTGGGAATATCCTTCTCTGCCTCTTCTGTGTTCGAAGCGGACCTAACGGAATCATTCACGGTTACCGCATGACGAACATGAATTCGTTTTACCAAGATGATTGGAAGATCAGTAAACGCCTGACACTGAACCTGGGCGTACGGTGGGAGTACAACGGCACTCTCGGCGATAAGTATGGGAACCTGACGAACCTCTGGCCCAGCGCCATGGCGCCAAATTCCCAAGTGCCAACAGCTCCCGGCACCGCGGCCGCTGCATTTCAAGGATACGTAGTCCCGAACAACTTCCTGGACCACTATCCGACGCCTCCGAATGGCGTTCGCGTACTCGACAGTAACTTTCCCAGCCAGAATGGGATTCCTCTGAGCGCATTTGCACCGCGTATCGGCGTAGCGTGGCAGCCCACCGAGAGCGGCCGGCTCGTCGTTCGGGCGGGCGCAGGTGTTTACTACGATCGAATCGGCCAGGACAAATTCGTCCATGCCGTGCAGGAGGGGAAGCCCTATGCCGACACGATCAGCTACGGTGTCGCTTCAAACACTCCGTTCAGTCTTCAGACTCCGTTCCTGGAGCGGCCTTTGGCATTCCAGCCTAGGTACTTCGATCCTGCAACAGGCGCAAGCTCGGCCTTCAACTCGCCGTTCTATCAAACCATTCACATTCCCCTTACGCGCCAGTACAACGTGAATGTGCAGTGGGAATTTGCGCCGCGGTTCGTGCTGGATGTGGGCTATGTTGGATCGAGCGGGATCAATCAGGCCAACTATAATGCCAATATCAACACCGCCCAGCTGGCTAGCCCGAGCAATCCCGTCAATGGCATCACCGATAATTCGACAACGAATGTGGCGGCGCGTGTGCCTTATGTTGGCTTTCAACCCAACGGGCTGCAAGGAACGTTGTATAACGGCAAGTACAACTACAACAGCTTGCAGACGACTGTAAGAAAGCAATTCTCTCGGGGACTGAGTTTTCAGACGGCGTACACGTGGAGCAAGAACTTGTCGAATGTCGACGCCTCTGGTTCTGCAAACCTGAATAACTCCAGTGATCTCCAGCAGCAGTACGGGCCCACCGGCTACAGCAGGCCTCATCGGTTTATTGCAAGTTATAACTGGGATCTTCCGTTCCGTCCTCCAGCGGGTGCTCTAGGTAAATTGCTGGATGGATGGTCTGTCTCCGGCTCGACCTTGGCACAGGCGGGAAATCCATTGACGATTCTGGACGCCAACACCGGCACTGCATACGGTACTTCCGGTACGAACGTAACCGGAGGCGCCAGCAGAGCCCAACTCTGTCCCGGGATAACGAATGCGCAAATTGCGACGTCGGGAAGCGTTAAGGAGCGACTTGGCGGCGCAAGCGGCGGTCCAGGTTGGTTCACTACGAATGCCTTCTGCGCCGCTCCAGTTGTTCCAAATGCTATACCGGATTTCTTTGGCGCACTGCCGACCCAATTCGGCAACTCGGGTATCGGTATTATCCGCGGCCCCGGACAGTTCAATACGGACATCTCGATTTCGAAAATTACGAAGATTGCAGAGGGCCATACGATCCAATTCCGCACGGAGTTGTTCAACGCGTTCAACACACCGCAATTCGCCAACCCCACCATGGCCGGAACGACCCTGGCGGACCGCAATTCGCCGGCCTTCGGTCAGATCACCGCTACCTCAGCCAATCCCCGCCTGATTCAGTTTGCGCTGAGGTACAACTTCTGATCCCCTCCGCGGCTGCAACCGTGTCCTGCGGCCGCGGTTTTTTTGCTCGGTTTGGAGGAGGCAACAATGATTCGCAAGACGGTTTCGCTTTCGATATTTGCAGGTTTGGTGATTTCGATATCGGCTTTCGCGGCGGACATCACCGGTACTTGGACAGCATCATTTGATACGCAAATCGGAGTTCAGAACTACACGTTAACGTTCAAGGTCGAAGGCAATAAGCTGACGGGCCACGTGAAGTCGCAATACTCGGATACCGATATCCAGGAAGGGACGATCAACGGCGATGACATTAGCTTTGTCGAGAATTTGACCTTTGAAGGTATGCCGCTCCGGATCGTCTACAAGGGCAAGATCTCCGGTGACGAGATCAAGCTGGCGCGTAATGTCGCGGATATCGCCACCGAAGAGGCCGTAGCGAAGCGCTCTAAATAGGGGCTGCCCCCGCGTCCAGCGACAGTGTTTTACAAGTTTGACGTTTTTTTGATTGCGTCCTACCGCCGGGCAGATTATACAGTGCGCAGCCAATTCCAATAAACACAACGCGGGGGGTGTGTGTGAGAAACAGGAAGCTTCTTGTATCGTTTGTCGTCGTTTTTGCGATGTGTGCGCTGTCGATTCCAACGGTCATCGCGCAGACCGGCAGCACGGCGGCTTTAACCGGCAGAGTGAGCGATCCGACGGGCGCTGTGCTTCCGGGGGTGACGGTAACGGTCACAGCGACCGCTACGAATCAAAGCCGGAACGTAGTCAGTGCCGAGGATGGCGTGTATCGTGTT
>DATFXZ010000279.1:0-2813 GCA_035315305.1 Terriglobia bacterium
CGAATCCTCGAAGTAGTGCCGGCCGCGGTTGAGCAAAATCGTGTCCTGCCAACCCAAGAAGCGGCAATTACGGAACACGGCGCGATCGCCGTCCACACGTAGTGCCAGAGCTTGACCCACAGGGCCTGCGCTGTTCTCAAATGTGATGTTTTCGGCGGTGAAATCATCTGCGTCAATGAAAACCGAAGGTGTGCGAAACGTGCCAATCGGTTTCCCATCCGTGCCGATCATGTTCGCGTTGAGGTTATAGGTAATGACAGTCCGGGTGGGATCTTCTCCAACGAGCGAGACGAACCGCTTCTCGCGCTGTACATACACGACCTCGCGATAGATACCTGCCCTGATAAAGATCAGCCAACGATGACTCTCACTGGTTGTTTGAGGTACGGCGTTGACGGCCTCTTGAATTGTTTTATAGTCTCCGGACCCGTCGGCCGCAACAACAGCGTCCGCCGCAGGGCGCTGCGCGCGGAGGACTGGAGCAAATGCGAAGGTCAATACACAAGATAACGTGACCTTGCTTGCAAGGCTTTTCCAGTAAAGAGTCTGTATTCGCATGTGAAGCGCCCCGTCAGTCGATCGCCCCTACAGCGATACCGCCTGTTCCGCCCACACCTGAAATTCGCGGTGCTTGACCTGTTCTGCTTTGGTTTGGATTTCACCGCTCGCGACACGCTGCATGTATTCAAACAAGCGCAGACCGACTTCATTGATGGACTCGGTGCCATCGATGACGCCACCGGCCGACAGATCCAGGTCTCCCTGCATTCGTTGGAAAACGGTCGAATTGGAAGCCAGTTTAATCACAGGCGCGATAGCGTTACCCATCGTGCTGCCTCTGCCGGTAGTGAACACCACCATCGTTGCCCCCGCCGCAACCAGACCTGGTGTAGACTCCTGGTCGTAACCAGGACCTTGCATCAAGTGCCCCCCCCGTGCCTTCGGCGTCTCGCCATAATTCACAACGCCCTCGATTCGAGTCGTACCGGCTTTGGCGATAGCGCCGAGCGATTTGATGGTAATGTTGAGCAAACCGCCCGCGACATTGCCAGGACTTGGGTTTTCGGCCACGGCTGCACCGAATCTTTTCGCGTACGCTTTGTACCAATCTACTATTCGATACACTTCTCGTCCGGTCTCCGCATCCTTGGCGCGGCCGGCGAGGATATGCTCGGCTCCGCAAAATTCAGGGACCTCCGTCATCAGAACCGTTCCTCCGGAGCACACAAGTCTATCTGCCGCGCTGCCTAGACTCGGATTAGAAGAGATACCCGAAAACGCGTCCGATGCGCCGCATTTAACGCCCAGGACGAGTTCGCCGATGGCGCACGTTTGGCGTCTTGCGTTATTCACTGTGGGTAGCATCGCTTCGACAGCCCGAAGCCCGTGCTCAATCGTCGCCTGCGTGCCGCCCACATCCTGAACGCCGATCCTAACCAATGGCTTACTGATGATCTGCCGGCTTTGACTGAGGTGTTGCTCCACGGCAGAGAGATTGGTTTTCTCGCAGCCCAGTTCAATGAGTACAACTCCGCCGACATTCGGATGATCCGCATAATTGGCGAGCACCCGAAGCAGAATCTCGACATTCGAGCCGTCTGGACAGCCGCAACCTTTGTTGTGCGGAATCGCCACCACTCCATCGACATTTGGATATTTCTGGCGGTTGTAGATCGTGAACTCGGCAATCGTTGCGATCTGCAGCGCCTCGTGGCTCGAGCACATACTCGTCGGGATGACCAGTACGTAATTGCGCGTGCCGACCCGTCCATCGGAACGGCGAAATCCCATGAACGACGGAACTTCGCCTGTTGGAATGTAGGTAGGCGCCGCATTGTGTAGATTTTCTGGAAGCGAGCGCTGCACCGGAACCTCATCCGACATGTTTGCATGCGACACCGGATCGCCCTCGTGGATACCGAGCGACGTCCCGATGGGTTGTCCGTACTGCAGCACGAATTCCTTCACCGGAATGGACTTTGTCGCAAATCGATTCCCCTTGGTGACGTCTCCAGTCACACGGATCGTCCGGCCGTCGGGCATTTCCACAAGGGTTTCGGAAGCGAGTGGGCATTTGACGACAGCAACGTTGTCCTCAGGACTCACAATGATCGCGCAATTATTGATTGACACCGCTTGCAAGAAATCCTCCGTCGACAACGAGAATCTGCCCCGTGACAAAGCTAGCCGCATCGGATGCGAGAAACACCGCCGCGCCGGCCAACTCCTCCACGCGGCCAAATCGTTTCATAGGCGTGCGCACAAGGAACTCCTGGCCGCGCGCAGTTCCATCCAGAAGTTTCTCGTTCAAAGGAGTGCGAAAAACTCCGGGCGTGATCGCATTCACGCAGACGCCATGCTGCGCCCACTCGATCGCCAACGATTTAGTCAAAGATCCCAGGGCCGCCTTACTGGCGGAATACGCTGCGACTTCGTACAACGCCACGAAAGTCCCCAGCGACGCAATGTTGATGATTCGCCCGTACCGGCGCTCCAACATGTGCGGCCCAAAAACCTGGCAAGCTCGCAGAACGCCCGTCAAATTCGTGTCCAGAATTTCAGTCCATTCGGTTTCATTGAACGTCAGCGTCGGCGCGCGCCGAGTACGACCAGCACTATTTACGAGAATATCGACCTTGCCGAAGGCCGCCAGTGCTCGATCGAGAAGATGCTGCAGTGACTGACGGTCTGAAACATCCGAATGAACTCTTAGCGATCGGCGGCCACGGCTTTCAATCGCCGATGCAGTTTGCTCGACGTGTTCAGGACGTCGCGACGTTGGAATGACGTCTGCCCCGGCATCCGCCAAGCCC
>DATFXZ010000280.1:0-11077 GCA_035315305.1 Terriglobia bacterium
ACCAAACGCTCGATTTCGTTCCGCAATTCTCGAACATTGCCTGGCCAGGAATAGTCAACCAGCATGTCCAATGCTTCCGATGAAAAATCTTTAGGGCCGCGGCCGTGCTCGGCTGAAAAAACTCTCATGAAATATCGAGCAATAATCGGGATGTCTTCCCGGCGTTCCCGCAGCGGCGGGACGAAAAAAGGAATGACATTGAGCCGGTAAAACAGATCTTCTCGGAAGCGTCCGCCGGCGATTTCATTTTGCAGGTTCTTGTTGGTCGCGCTAATGACGCGAACGTCCACACGTATGCCGGCGGGCGCGCCGATCGGCTGAAAACATTGTTCCTCGAGCGAGCGCAGGACCTTTGCCTGTGTCTTCAAAGACATGTCGCCGATCTCGTCCAGAAATAATGTGCCGCCATCCGCTAATTCAAACTTGCCTTTCTTGGCCTCGCTTGCGCCGGTGAACGCGCCTTTGGTGTGTCCGAAAAGTTCGCTTTCGATGAGTTCTTCCGGAATCGCTGCGCAATTCACTTCGACGAAAGGCGCGTTTGCTCTATTACTCATGAAATGGATGTTGCGGCTGACGAGTTCTTTGCCCGTTCCGCTTTCACCATAAATAAGAACTCGGCTGTTCGTAGGCGCGACGATCGCGATCTGCTTGCGCAGCGCTTTGATCGGAATGCTTTCGCCGACGATGTTGAATCGAGCTTCGAGTTGATGGCGGAGCAAATCATTGGTCTGCTCGAGACGTCGGTGCGACAAGGCGTTTCGCACGGTCAGCAGCGTGTGTTCCAGCGATAGCGGTTTCTCGATGAAATCGTAAGCGCCAAGTTTGGTCGCGCTGACAGCGGTAGCAATGGTTGCGTGGCCGGAGATCATGATGACATGTGTATGGGGCGATTTTTCACGGAGTCTCCGCAGTGTCTCGATGCCATCCATTCCGGGAAGCCAGATATCAAGCAGGATGAGATCGTAGGAGTCCTGTTCGATCCTTTTCAGGCAATCTTCACCTGTCGAGACGCTTTCGGTCGTGAAACCTTCGTCTTCGAAGACGCCTTTTAGCGACTGCCGGATGCCGGGCTCGTCATCGACAATGAGGATTCTTGACATACGGGTAATTCGATAACAAATCGAGTGCCTCTTGGCGTATTCGGCTCGACGGCGATGTATCCCGCGTGGTCCGCGACAATCCGGCTCGAGATCGCGAGGCCGAGTCCCGTCCCATTCTTGCGCGTTGAGAAATACGGATTGAACAAACGCTCGCGGTCTTCGGCAGCGATGCCGCGGCCGGTATCGGCAATAGTCAGGCGCACCATCGTCTCATCGCGTACTACTTCGCATCTCAGTGTCAATTCTTGAACAGGTTCACCGGCGAGCGCTTCCAGAGCATTATCCAGAAGATTCACCAGCACACGTTTCATTTGAAGCGGATCCACGAGGATCGGAGGAAGATCGGCCGGAACATCGATGACGACTTTTACATCATCCAGCCGGCCCTCATAAAGGGGCATTGTCCGGTCGACGAGATCCTTCATATTGTTCGGAACCCGGGATACCGCGGGCAGCCGCGCGAACCGGACGAACTCATCGACGAGGTTCTTCAAGCTCGAAACTTCTTCGATAATCGCCTGCACACACTCTTCGATAACGGTGGTCACGCGTGGCGTTGCTGCCGGGAGGCGCGTGATATTTCGGCCAATGCGCTCCGCCGACAGCTGAATGGGCGTAAGCGGATTCTTGATCTCATGTGCGAGCCGGCGCGCGACCTCACGCCACGCGCTTACCTTTTGAGCGCGTACAACCTCGGTGAGATCTTCGATCACCAACGCAAATCCGCCGGCAGTCAAGCGGGTAGCCGTGACGGCCGCGTGCGCGGGTCGCCCTTGTACATTGAAGTCGATTTCCCGAGTGATGGAATTGAAATTCGCGGCGTGGAGCAATTCGCGAATAGCATCGACGTCTTGACCGAAGATTTCATCAAGTGAGGATGCATTTTCACTGGAGAACATGGTGCGAGCGGCCCGATTCACTTTATTGACGCGGAGATCCGCGTCTATGGACACCACACCTGTCGGAATGCTCTCCAGGATGATCTCCATATATCTGCGGCGAGCCTCGAGCTCGCGCGTCGTGCCTTGAAGCTGCTCGGCCATATCGTTGAACAGTCTCACCAGCAGACCGAGTTCATCGTCCGCCTGAATGTGAACTCGATGGTCGAGATTTCCCGCCGAAATTTCTCGAGTCGCCTCAGAAAGCGCTTCGATAGGAACTGTGATCCGTTTCGATAAGAACAAACCAATCCAGACCGCGGCGAACAAGACGAGCACTGTCATCAGAAGCAAGAAGATGACGTAGAAGTCTCGGAAGAATTTCCGGTTTTGGACGAGTACCTCGTAGTGCTGCCTTTCTTCGGCTAACTTTGCGCTCAGGTCCGCGAGGTGAACAGGCCGTGGGAATACAATCGCGAAGATTTCGTCTGTTGCCTTGCTGTCACCACGTCTCACCCCGATCCAATACGAGTCGATGTCGAGGAAAGCTTCACGTCCGTTGCCGAGCGCCGTCCGGATCTGCATGGCGAGCTTGTTTTTGGCGACGTCCGAATCTGAAGAAAAACGAAGGATGTAACCCCGGTCATCAAGTACCAAGACACTCTTCATCTGGAAAGCCTTGCGGATCTTGTCGAGATCCTGCTGCGGTTCCTGCGCAAGGTGATCGAGAACGCCGCGCTCTAGGGCTTCGTGATCGCCTCGCCATTCCGCACCCATTTGTGAACTCGCGTTAAAAATTTGATCGACGGGAACGCTGAACCATTTGTCGATGTTTCGACTGACTAACGCGAAGGCAAAAAGGAAGAGGCAGGTGGCCGGAATCAGTGTGAGCGTTACAAGCGACACCAGAACGGTTGTTTTGAATTTCGAACCGGGCTTTTGTTGCTTTCGTTCTGTCCAAACCTTGATCAGCGTGCGGAGCAAGATGAATCCGAAAATCAAAAGAACAAGGAAAACGAACGCGGACAGCGTAACCAGCAGGAGGATCTGGTTCGGTTCGGAGGGGCTGAAAAACGGGTCCAGGTTGAATGCCGCCTGCGCAAAGACAATTAAAGCGAGCACCAGCAGAAACAGCCCTGCGGCGTACAGTTTCGTGGTCTGTGGCGGCACCTTCATAGTAGAGCGGTTGAGATTATCTCACGGAAAAACGAGGAAGCCGCGGATTGCACGGATTACGGGATCGCGGGAATCCGCGGGCTATGCTCACGATGGGTTTAGGAACATTTCTTGCTAGGTCCGCGATGTCCCCTCGGTAAAATCGCCCACCGGGTAGGGTTAAAAACTGTATGCCAATCTTCAGCTTTAAAGCACAGAACCGCAGAGGCGAAACGTTTTCCGGCGAAAGAACGGCTGACAGCCGGCAAGCACTTGCGCTCGCATTAAGGCGCGAAAACATCCTGCTGTTGGACGCCAAGGAAAAGAAGGCTGGAGCGTTCAAGCTGGAATTCGGCGGGAATCCCTCGCCAAAAGACCTGGCCGTGTTCACGCGCCAGTTTTCCGTGATGATTGATTCCGGCGTGCCGCTCGTACAGTGCCTCCAGATTCTGGCCGAGACGCAGGAAAACAAAAAATTTAAGGCTGCGATTAAGGGTGTGACTTCGGACGTCGAATCAGGAAACAACCTCGCTCAGGCGATGAAGAGTTATCCCAAAATCTTCGATTCCCTGTACACCAACATGGTCACTGCCGGTGAAACGGGCGGTATTCTCGATACCATTTTCCAGCGCCTGTCGGTTTACATTGAAAAGGCCGTTAAGTTGAAGCGAGCTGTGCAATCGGCCCTGGTGTACCCGGTTGCGGTCGTCGTCATTGCCGCTGGCGTGATCACGCTGATTTTGTGGAAAGTCGTGCCGGCGTTTACAGAGCTGTTTGAAAGTATGAACGTCGATCTGCCGCTGCCGACCCGCGTTGTCATCGCGGCCAGCAGATTTGTGGGCAACTATGGCATCCTAGTAGCAATCGGTATTGGCTTACTGATTTTTGGGTTCAAGACCTACTACGGCACTCCAAAAGGTCGCTACCTGGTCGACCAGAACCTGCTGCGTGCTCCAATCTTCGGGCCTCTACTGAGAAAAATCGCGGTGGCGCGTTTTACCAGAACGATGGCCACATTGATCGCCAGCGGCGTGCCGATTCTCGATTGTCTCGAGATCACTGCATCGACGGCCGGGAATGCTATTGTCGAGGAAGCTATCCTCGGCGTAAAAAAAGCAATCGAAGAAGGCCGCACGATTGTCGATCCATTGAAGGCGTCCGGTGTCTTCCCGAGTATGGTCGTATCCATGATCGGAGTCGGTGAACAAGCGGGCGCATTGGAGACTATGCTCACTAAAGTCGCGGATTTCTATGAAGAAGAGGTCGATGCGGCCGTCGGTGACTTGATGACGGCGATGGAACCGATGATGATCGTCGTGTTAGGCGTCATCGTCGGCGGTATCGTCATCTCGATGTATCTGCCGATATTTACCCTGGTGGGCCAGTTGAGCAAATAGATCGATGGCGGAAATTGGTGTTATGGATCGCCGCAAATGGCTGCTGCGGCTGATTTATGTCCGTCTCGTGATCTTCACGATTTTCGGGGCGGCCGAGGCCACTAGACATACCGATAAGTCGGCGGACATTCTGATTCTGCTGGCAGTCGTTTACGTATTCTCCGCCTGCTGGTTTGGCGTTCTCAAGGTCAGCCAGTCCTATGTCTGGCAGTCTTACGCTCAAATTGCCACGGATCTATTGCTGATTACATGGGCGATCAATCGGACGGGCGGCGTCGATAGCTATCTCTCCTCGCTGTATTTCCTGGAAATTGTGATGTCGAGCATCTTGCTCGAAAGGCAAGGTGCATTTGTCGCGGGTACCGCGAGTTCCGTGCTTCATTTTGCCCACATGGATCTCGGATACTTCGGATACATCCCATTTCCCCCAACGACGATCGACCTTCCATCGCTGCAGTACATCATCAGCTTGAGCATTTTCGCCTTCTGTTCCGTTGCCTTTCTCTCGAATTTCCTGGCGGAGAGTTGGCGGAAAACCGGAGTGGAACTGGAAAAGTCCGCAGGACAAGTAGCGTTCCTTCGTGAATTCAGTGACCGGATCATGGATAGCCTGGGAACGGGTCTGATTACGACGGACAACGACGGTCAGATCTATTTGTTCAATCCTGCGGCTGAATCCATCACGGGGTATCGGTCGGACCTGGCATTGCGCCTTAAGATCTGGGACGTCTTTCCCGAAGTGGTGTCACCTCATGTCGACTCGCCGCGATTCGAAATTTCCATGACCCGACCCGATACTGTGAAGGTGAATTTGCGCTTTTCCGTCTCGCCCGTGATGATTGACGAAATGAAGACCGGGTACGTGTGGTGTTTCGATGACGTCACGGAGTTGAGGGTCCTCGAACAGCAGATGCGCCAGAAGGAGCAGATGGCAGCGATCGGAACCATGTCGGCAGGTATCGCTCACGAAATCCGGAATCCGCTCGCCTCTATCGCTGGTTCGTTCAATCTCCTGAAGTCGGATTTAGAACTCGACAACAGCCAGCGGCAGCTCGCCGACATCATTACGCGAGAAACTGAAAGGTTGAATCGCACGATTACTGAATTTCTGAGCTACGCGCGGCCGCGGCGTCCGAACAAAGCGCGCATCGACCTGGCCGCCTTGATCTCCGAAACCGTTCAGCTCATGCGGAATAATCCGGAGCTGATGCGGGAACATCGCATCGAAACATCACTACGGCCTGTGACCGCTGATGTTGATGAGAGCATGATGCGGCAGGTCTTCTACAATCTCGCATCCAACGCATTTAAGGCGATGCCCGACGGGGGAACTCTGAAGATCACATTACAAGGCCGGAATGGAAATGCGCAGATTCGATTCCAGGATACCGGCGTTGGACTCGAAGAAGAGCAACTCAAACGTCTGTTTGTACCATTCAACTCGTCTTTCAAAAACGGTACGGGTCTGGGACTTCCGATCGTGTATCAAATTGTCAGCGCTCACAACGGCGCCATCGCGGTACGATCGCAAAAGGACCTGGGTACTACTGTAATCATTGATCTCTGAGGCCCGACGCTAATTTAAAATGCCTAAACGAGCTAATATTTTGATCGTCGATGACGAGCGGTCGATTCGAGAACTGCTCGAAATTTTCCTCAAGAAACAAGGATTCTTCGTAACCAGCGCGTCAAGCGCAGAAGAAGGCCTCGTACAAGCGAAGGCTACGGAATTTGATGTCATCGTCTCCGACATCAAGATGGCGGACATGTCCGGCATCGATTTTCTGCGCGAGCTTCGCGATACGGGTTTCGGAGGGCAGTTCATACTGCTCACCGCATTCGCTAGCGCCGAAACGGCCATTCAAGCCCTGAAGATGGGAGCCTTCGATTACATTCTCAAAACCGAGAATTTTGTAGAGGAGCTGAAGCTGGTCGTTTGTAGCGCGCTCGAAAATCGCCGGCTTCGCGAAGAGAACACCTATCTCCGTAGGGAGTTCAAGAAAGTCCATGGAATGGGGAATCTCATCGGCAAGAGTAAAAACATGCAGGAACTGTTCAAGATGATTGAGGTCGTCAGCGCGACGAACAGCACTGTTTTAATCACCGGCGAGAGCGGCACCGGAAAAGAACTCGTCGCGAAGGCGATTCACCTCAACAGCCCACGGGCGGAGGACGCTTTTGTTTCGGTCAACTGCGGTGCGTTCACTGAAACGCTCCTCGAAAGCGAATTATTCGGATATATGCGCGGCGCGTTTACGGGAGCGGCAACAAACAAGAAGGGCCTCTTCGAAGTTGCCGATAAAGGGACCATCTTTCTCGATGAGATTGGGGATACGAGTCCCGCAATGCAAGTGAAGTTGTTGCGGGTGCTGCAGGAACGTACGATTCGGCGTGTTGGAGGAACTGAGGAAATTGCCGTGGATGTCCGGATCATCTCTGCAACCAACCGGGCGCTTTCAGAAATGGTCGCGGATAATCAATTCCGCGAAGATTTGTTTTATCGGATTAGCGTCATTCCCCTCGAACTCCCGCCGTTACGCCAGCGACGAGATGATATACCGTTGCTCGCGGATCATTTTCTCGCTCGGCTCAATGCCTCCATGGGAAAAAAGATCGATCGGATTTCGGATGAAGCTCTGAAAAAGATGGAGAGCTACGATTGGCCGGGTAATGTTCGAGAGCTGGAAAACGCGATGGAACGCGCCTTCATTTTGGAGACCTCCAACGAACTCTCCTCGCAACATCTGCCCGAGAGCGTGGCCACCAATCCCAGGATGCGCGGGCTTACCGATTTCCCGGAAGAGGGCTTCGACCTTGAAGCCTATGTCGAAAACCTTCAAAAACGTTTCCTGGAGGAAGCGCTTCGTCGAACCGACGGCGTTCAAGTCAAAGCCGCCGAACTGCTAAGAATGACCTACCGCTCTTTCAGGCATTACATGCAAAAGCACAACATTGCGTCCTAAGTCTGCTGACGATTCCCGCTAAAGCTGGTATACAGCGTTAGGGAGGATTGCCACACATGAAGCGACGTTCGTTCTTGCAAGGAATTGGCGCAGTAACGGCAATGCCGTTACTGGGCTCTGCTGCGGAGGCGCAAGGCGGTCGAGGCCAGCGCGGTGAGGCGCCGGCCGGTCGACAACTGCCGCTGCGAACAATTGGCCTCGAGCATTTCGGAATGGTTGTTCCGGACGTCGAGAAAGCGGGACGATTTTACGGACCGATATTCAATCCGGAACTGCACAAGGAGGCTATGGAGCCGTTGCGATATTACGTTTCGATGGGCATTGGTTATATCGCCCTTGGCGCGAATCGGCAGCCAGGTACACCGTCGCGGATCGATCATTACTGCGCACTCGTCGATGGCTATAACGCGCAGGCGTTTCGGCAGGAACTCGAAGCGCAGGGTGTCACCGTGGCTGCAGGCGGCGTCGGCATGATCGGCGACGCGGATGGAATCCAGCTTCAGCTACTCGGCATTCCGGGAGGTCTTGCACGAACGACGGTACCAGCGGGCCGCATCACGGATAAAGCAGCGTTGGTTCGTCCGATGGGACTCGATCACATCATGTTGAGTGTGGCGGACCTGGAAAAATCTGCAAAATATTACCGCTTGCTGTTCGGAAAGGAATGGTCGAGGAATACCAATCCGGATCGGTTATGGTTCCAGGTTGGCGGCACTCGGCTGGGTCTCCAGACGGTGAAGCCTGGCGAATCACCGCGAGTTGATCACTTCTGCGTCAGCGTCGCAGGATACGATCCAGCCTCCGTTTCGGCCGGCCTGAAAGAACTTGGAGCAGAGATCGTCCCCGCAACCGATGAAGCCCAGGATCGTACGCGTTTTAGGGATCTGGAGCTGCTGCGGTTCAAAGATCCAAATGGGATCGTCGTGGAGTTGCGCGGCCGGCTTGCGTAGGGGACAAGGGGTCAGACCCCTCGTCCCCGAAAAACGGGACGAGGGGTCTGACCCTTTTTAGAAGGTCAACCTCAATTGCGCCTGGAACTGCCGGTTTCCAGTCTTGTCGTTCGTCAAGTATCCGAAATCTCCCGTTGTGCTGTTGATCGGGAGTATGGGAGATATAGGCAGCGGATTTGGATGGTTCAACACGTTAGTTGCGTCCATCCGGAACTGGACCGATTTCGTTTCACTAATTTTGAAACTCTTGCTGATGTTTGCATCGAACCGGAAGGTCCCGGGGTTTTCGAAGTTATATTGTCCAAGCGTGCCCTGAGTCCCCGGTTTCGGGTTCTGGAGTACGATCACTCCAAACCGCGGATTCCCGCTCGCGTCTAGTCCGTATTGCACAGCGCCAGGTGTTCCTGCCGGGACGATCTTCGCGACTGCCGTGAGACCGCAACTGAGAGTGGAAGGATAAGCAGTTTGGCCAGCACCAGTCGCAGGACACTGTGGATCTGTGACTGCGAAGTACGGATTATTTTTCCCAAAGAGACTTCCCTTGTTTTTCGTTCCATCCCAGTATAGGTCGGCATTCCGCAGCTTGAAGTCACCCACTACATCAGCTGCGATAACAGGAGCAGTCGACGATGTAAGTGTTACGGTTGTAGCCGGGCTGCCATAATTGAGGCCCGGTCCTCCTGCAATCGTTACAGGTCGCCCGGAAGACATATTCAATATCGTTCCGATTTGCCACCGTTCCAGCACGCGCCCCAGCAAACCGCTACTTTGTCCAAAGAAAAATTTGCCAGGTCCAATGGGGAGTTCGAGTGTTCCGTTCGTGCGCCAGTCGTGTCGAATATCGCTGTATGCGCGCGCGTAATCCTGGCCTCGGTTCAAGGGATTTGTGTTGCCATCGGGAGAAACCCCCAGCGATTTTGCCCAGGTGTAGGTCGACTGAATGTAATACCCTCGTGTCGGACGCAGCGTAAACTGGGCCTGCATCGAGTGGTAATTGGAAGAGCCCGTGTTGTCCCGGTAAGTTGCAGTCGAACCTAATTGCGGGTTGGAGATCAGATAGTTTTCCGGGAAGCAGCGAAGTTCAATCCCATTGAAGGTGGTTGCACCATTACCGATCCGGTCGCAGCCGTTACGGATCAGCCGGCCCGACGGCGCCACTCCTGCAATCGTCTTCGCCGCCGACCCCCCAACGACGGTAATCGCAGTCGCGCCTGGCGTTCCAAGCAGCGAGTTGGCGACGCTGAGGAAGTTGCCGTTGATGAGGTTCTGGTTGACAGCGGTGTTGTTTCGCAACGCGGCCGAACCCGTTGTGGATTGTCCGATGACGCCGGTTCCAGGCCCAGTCCCTGAATTCAAAGTCAGACCCGCCAGCATCTGGGTCAGCAATGGCGAATCACCGCCGCTCCGCGTCACGGTCAAAGCATCGAGCAGTTCTTGGTTGTAGTAGATATTGTTGGTATTGATGTTGAGATCGCCGAGGAGTTTCCTGGCCTGTGTTCCGATGTAGCGGACATCGACGGTCATGTTCCGCGCGACTTCTGTTGTGACCGCTAGGTTGAAGTTTTGCGCATACGGCGTCACGTAATCCGGAGACCAGCCGTAAACTGTCGTACTTGCCCTGGTGGATACGGGCAAGTTGCCAATCCCTGGAGAACCGATGGGTTGTCCAGGCACAACAGTCGCAACCGAATTCAGGTCGAGATATGTGTTAGGAAACCGGTTCGTCAACTGGGTGGCGCCCGTCACGTTGAAAGTCGATCCCGGACTATTACCAATAGCGGATTGAGTTCCACCCGGCAATGTCGACGTGCTACGCGAGCGCGCATCGGTGTAGCTGATCTGGTATCCGCCGCGAATTGTAGTGGCACGTGCTCCGAACCAAGGTGCCTGATACGCGAAGCCGACGGCAGGACCGAAGTCATGGTAGTCGGCGGGAATCGCGCGGATGTCCGGATTGGGGCTGTCAGGACCGATGAAGTCGATTGTGGTGAGAAAGTTCGAGTTGCAGTTCGATGTAGGCAGATTCGCCTGAGTGACGCCTGAAGTGCACTGTAGCGCATTTGCGTCAGACACGGCGTTGCCGTACCCGCTCAAGTAGATTGGGTTTGCTGGGAGCAACCAGTTGTTAAAAACCCCGTTAGTACCGCTTCGGTTGATGCCGAAAACGCCGACTCCGAGGTCGTGGGGCGTAGTCCCGTACCCACCCTTGACGTACGGCGAGCCGTAGTACTCCCACCGCAGTCCGAGGTTGAGCGTGAGATTGCGCGTTATTTTCCAATCGTCCTTGGCGAAACCGGCGGCTTCATTAATGATGATCTCGCGGAAAGGCTCCGGACTCGTCAGGGTACTCTGCCATTTTCCATCTTTGACGTCTTTATACGAGTCGATCCAGTAGGCTTGCTCCACAGAATCAAGCGATCCAGATAGCAGATACGCCAGCGCAGCTCCATTGGTCCGAAGCGTGGTCAGCGCCCCCGACGTGAGTACCGCAGTACCGCCACTCGCCAGTGGCGAAATAAAGCCACCTGCGCCGGTGTAGACTCGCGGAATCGGTAGGTTCGGAGAGATGTTGCTATAGCCTACGGAGGAGTTCGGCCTGTATTCACCGCCGAATTTAAAAGCGTGTTTACCCTT
>DATFXZ010000281.1:0-3468 GCA_035315305.1 Terriglobia bacterium
CAGATCCGGCAAGCTTACTCGTTGGGAGCAGTAGACTACATCGTTAAACCTTTCGACCCGGCCATCCTTAAATGGAAAGTCAGCGTTCTCGTTGACCTCCACCAGAAAAACGCACAACTGGCGGAACATTCGCTACGTCTGGAGGACGTCAACGCACAACTCGAAAAACAACAAGTGGATCTGCAATGGGAGCGCAATTTCATCCAGTCTGTGCTGGATACGGCCAGCAGCCTCGTGATCGTGACGGACACGGAAGGACACATCCTCAAGTTCAATCGAGCATGCGAAATACTGACAGGTCAGCCGTCCGTACTCGCGCGCGGCAAGATCTTCTGGGACTTCTGCGCACCGGAAGATGCTGACGACTGTAAACAGTTTTTTCAAAGTTCCGGGAGCGAAGGGAACCTGGGTTGTGAAATCCACTGGTTGAGCGCAACCGGGACGACGCGACTCACCAGTTGGTGCAAGCACAACTTGGTCTATTTTCGCGACGGGGGCCGGGAATGCATGGTCCTGACCGGCGTCGACCTGACGGATAGAGAGAAAGCCGAACAGGAACGCGCCCAACTTATTCAGGAACGAGCCGTCCGTTTAAACCACGCGAAGGATCAGTTTCTAGGCTTGGTCTCCCACGAGCTGCGTACACCACTGACGGCGATCCTTGGTTGGGTTCAAATCCTCCGCACTCGCGAACTGGACGTAGAAACGACGAATAGAGCGCTGGAATCCATCGAACGGAACGCCCGGTTGCAGGAGGAAATCGTTAGCGACATCCTTGACGTCTCCAAAATCAGCACAGGGCAACTTTCAATCAAGTTCGAACCCATCGACCTGAAACGAATTGTTGAAGAGACACTGGATACTGTCCATTTTCTGGCTGAGGCCAAGTCCCTGCAGTTGAAGTCTGACCTACAAGCCACCCCGGAAGTTCTGGGTGATCGCAAACGTTTCCGGCAGATTCTCTCGAACCTGCTCGGCAACGCTATCAAGTTCACCCCGGAGCACGGCAGCATCGACATTTCCCTGGAGCATGATGACTCGCAAATTCGAATCCGCGTCCGCGATAGCGGCAAAGGCATCGACAAGAAACTTCTGCCGCATATCTTCGAACCTTTCGTTCAAGGCGACAGTACAACCACACGGCGACACGGCGGTCTCGGAATCGGCCTCACCATCGTTCAGCACCTCGTACAACTCCACGGCGGAACTATCCAAGCCGAAAGCCTCGGGGAAGGAAAAGGCGCAATCTTCACCGTACACCTCCCGATCAGCAGCGTGCAGGCGCAGTCGGTTCCAGAACTGCTGCCCGCAAAAACGTGAAAAAAACGCTGGACTTCCGTAATTCATCGCTGGTCGTTCGGAGGTGTAGCTGGAGTCGCTCCATCCGATGTGCCCGGAAAAAGATTGTCGAAGTTGATTTCGGAGGGCGTTACAGGCGTCGCTCTTGTCGTGGTAAAGCCGATCCAACGGCCGAGGAAGATGATCGTGATCCAGATCACAAGTGATAGGACGGCCGTCGTGCGACCGATCAGAGGCGCAGACGGGGCCTTATCCCATCGATGAATGGACCGGCCGGCCGTGAGTTCAAAAACGAGCATGTTGATGCCGGCCAGCGCCAGCATCAACATTTTCGTTCGGAAGAAGAAATTGTGATAGTACACGCCGGCATTCGTGATGAACATCAGTGCTCCGGTTGCAGCAGTCACTCCGAAAGCTACCCACGTCCACTTCAGTATGTCCGAGGCCATTCGCCTGAATGATCGCCGAGTCGATGCGATTCCCAGTAAACGAAGGTCGATGATCGCAATAGTGCCGAAGACCATCGCCAGACCGAAGACATGCGTCGATTCAATTAGCGGAAAAATATAGAGCGAATTGCGAATTCCAGTCGCAATGCCGGACGATTCCAGTGACGCGAGAAACGTGGATATGTCCATCAGGTCTGTGTGTCAGGATTTGTGTGCCGGGGACCAGGAACCCCAGACATGATCGTAAGCGATAAGACGGCCAAGAATAATGATGGCCACCCAGATGAGGAATGTCACTAACGCAAGGCATTTGATCGACGCACGTCTGCTGAACGTACCTTCCCAATCTTGTTCGTATTTTCGAAGAGAGATCTGAAAGACAGTTGCAACAAGCGTACCGACGGCCACAAGGAACATCTTTATCCAAAAAGAAACCGTTACCAGTTCTCGGACGGGCTCACCGACCACCATCAGACCTCCGGTCGCGAGGAGGACGCAAAGCCCGCCCGTCAGCCAGGGGCCAAAACGGTTTGTCGTTTGCCGCAGTGTCTGATCCATCCCCGCCCACCCCAGAATGCGGAGATCGACCATGAACACGGACGCAACGACGACACCAATCCCAACGATGTGAATGGACTGAATGGTGGGGATGACCCAGCTGTTATGGTTCTGGATAACGATGCTCAGATACGTTTGAGACAGCCATTCGGCGAATCGAGTCAAAATAGCCTTCCCGTCATCGACTCATCACAGTTAGAACGCGTTGCCGCCCAGAAGCGTATTGCCGGGAACGGAGTCGCAGTGCTTGCCGGCCGCGGGTGGTGTTGGTTTGCCGGTCGCGGCATCGGTCGGACACTTGGCGATGGAGCCAATCCGTGAGCCGTAGTTACTGCCGTCGCGCAATGGATTCATTTTCACACTAAAGACGGTGCCTGCCCCGAAAGTGGTCGCCGTAATCCCTTGCTGGGCAACGGCCGCAGCGCCTGCCATTTCAACTCCCCAACTCACGTACTTCCCCGCGGTATCTTTCATCAGTTTGCCGTCCGGTCCAACAGCATAGAAGTGAAGTTCCGCATGATTTGCCTGAGCGACAAACTGGGTAACGACGCCCGTTAAAGTGACAACCTTATTTTGATCGTACATCGCGAATGAGTGGTGCGATAAAGCCGGTATTACGAACAGTATTAAGGATGCAAGTGCCGTCAGACCGACGATGGTTCCGAACCTGATGCATTGGTTCCTCATTGGTTCTTTCCTTTCTCTGAACTCATCAAAGAAGTTGAACGTGTGCTGCGGATCATACCCCGACCGGCGGATTCCGGTAAATGCCCGAACTCCGTGGAGCGGTTAGGGTAATATCAGGCCTGATCGCTCGGGATGGCAGCCATGAAATTCGCGTGGATTGTGATGGTCAGCTTCGTCCTTACTGGAAGCGCGTGCAGCAAGCCGCAATCTCCGGTGCCGGATTTATTAAAGACCGCGACGATCAAGGACATCATGGACTCCATGGTGGATCCCAGCGGTGATTTCATGTTCGAGTCCGTTGTCGAGATCGCAGACGGGAATGGAATCACGCATAAGGCGCCGCAGACCGATGAAGAATGGGAACAGGTCCGGCATCGGGCTCTCATCCTGCTCGAGGCTCCGAACCTTTTGATCATGGAAGGCCGGAAAGTGGCCAAGCCGGGTGAGAAATCGAAGAACCCTGAAGTCGAACTTC
>DATFXZ010000282.1:0-5958 GCA_035315305.1 Terriglobia bacterium
CCCGGTAAAATGGACGGATCTATCGTAAACTGGGTCAACGGCGCACTGCTCGCCGAGGTTGGCGCGCAGGCCGGATATGACGTGCATTTCGCGCCATTCCATTACAAGGACGGATCGCGAACGTCCATTCTGTACACCACACACCGGGAGTAGAACCATGAGTCTGCCGATCTTACCTACCACCGTCGTCGGAAGTTATTCCATGCCCGGCTGGCTGGAACGCCTCAAGACCGAGTATTTTGCGCGGAGGATCAGCCGGCAGGAACTTGATGAGATACATGATGCTGCCGTGAAGGCGGCCATCAAGGATCAAGAGGTGTGCGGCGTCGACATCGTCACCGACGGAGAGTTGCGCCGCGACAACATGATCGATTACTTCGCCGAGCGACTTCCGGGAGTGCAGACCGATCACACGTCGAAAAAATTCTATTACGACTTCTACGACAGTGTCGTGCGCGGCAAGCTTCCAATGGCGTCGCTGAGGTTGGCTGATGACTTCCGGTTCCTGGCTTCATTCACCGATCGCACTACGAAGTTCTGTGTTACCGGCCCACACTCGCTCGTCAAACGAATCAAAGACGAGTACTACAAGAATGAAGAAGCCTTTGCGATGGATCTCGCGCGAGTCATGAACATGGAGCTCAAAGAGCTCGCCCGCGCCGGCGCCCGGTATATTCAAATCGATGAGCCCTACTACTCCGGGTTTCCGGAAGATATCAAATGGGGTGTCAAGGTCGTAAATACGCTGGTTGAAGGCGTGGATGCGAAGATCGCTTTGCACGTGTGCTACGGCAACCGGTACGGCAAGCCGTCGTGGGCGGGTAACTATCGATATCTCTTTCCCACAATCCTCGAGGCGCACGTCCAGCAGCTGACGCTTGAATTCGCGCGGCGCGGCGGCGAAGATCTGGAACTGTTCAAAGAATTTCCGAACAAGCTCGAACTCGGAGTCGGTGTGATTGACGTGAAGACCCACGAAGTCGAGACTCCGGAGATCGTGGCGGAACGCATTCGGAAAGCCTTGAAATTCGTACCTGCGGAGCGGATGTTCGTTTTGCCCGATTGTGGCTGCTTGCATCTTCCGCAAGAAGTTGCGTTCGCAAAATTGCGGACAATGGTGCAGGGAACGAAGATCGTACGAAAAGAACTCGGAGGATGAAGTGCCACGCAACCCGTTGCGCGAATCGTTGGAAGCAGGCCGCTTTTGCCACGTCGTGGAAATTGTGGCAAGCCGCATCTCCCGCGAAGCGCGGCTCCTCGAGGTTGCGTCCGAGTTGGCAATTACGCCCGGCGTCGTCGCCGGCAGCATCACCAGTTATGCCGGCGGCTCTGCGGGACAGGACCCTGTGCGGGTCGGTACCGCGGCCAAGGCCCGAGGTCTCACACCTAATATCCACGTTACGTGCGTCAGCAAGGATCGCCGTGAGCTGCGTGAGATGCTGCGTACGATCAACGCACTCCGTATCGAAAACGTTTTCGCTCTGACAGGTGACTACTCCAAGGGGGCGCCATCGGTCTTCGACATGGATTCAGTCGAGCTCGTTACATTGATGAACGAGTTGCGCGAGACCGAAGGAATGCCGTTGTGGATTGCCGTGGCTGTTTCGCCATTCAAGTACACGGAACCCGATTGCGCCTACCAGTACCTCAAGCTCGAAAAAAAATTCGCTGCGGGAGCGGATTACGCAATCACCCAACTTGGTTTCGATGCGAAGAAATTTGCGGAGCTGCGGCGCTATCTCGATGAGCACGGAGTTCATAAACCTGTTCTTGGCAATGTCTACGTCCTTGGTCTGAAGCCGGCCGAGAAGATGTCGAAAGGCGAGCCGCCCGGCTGCTGGGTCGCGCCCGAGTTGGTCGAGCGCATTCGCGAGGAAACGAAGGCGAAAGATTCCGGCGAAGCGGCACGACTTGAACGCGCAGCGCGGATGGTTGCCGTCCTCCGCGGTTTGGGATACGCGGGAGCGTACATCGGAGGAACCCACAAAGCGCAGCTTGTGCGCTGGATCATTGAGCGCGGACAGCAACTCGCGCCCCAATGGGAGGAATTCGCCGCCGAATTGCAGTATGCGCCGAAGACCGCTTTCTACATGTATGAGCCGAACTCGGCTCCTCCGCGTCACGCTGTTGGATGGCGGGACTGGGCCGTTAAAACGTTCTTTCCTTCTCCCACTCAATTCCCTGAAGGCGGCTTCCTCGATAAGCTCGCTAAGAAAGTGTTCGGCTGGATTGATCGCCGCCCGTCACTGGCGAACGCTCTCGAGCGCACCGAGACTCTAGTGAAGGTTCCAGTATTTGGCTGCCAGGAATGCGGCAATTGCGTGCTCGGCAACATGCAACATGTATGTCCGCAGACTTGCCCAAAGCAGCTTCGAAATGGTCCATGCGGCGGCACCAACAACGGCCAGTGCGAGGTCATTCCGGAGCAGGCCTGTATCTGGGTGAAGGTATACGACCGCGCGAAAGCCGCGAATCAGGTGGAACTGCTGAAGGTGTACATTCCGCCTCCGGATCGCTCGCTGAAAGGTACCAGTTCCTGGATCAATTACTTCCTCAACAAAGACAGCCGTCCCGGACATCCAAAGCCGGACATCGTCAATCCTTCCCGGCCGAAGGAAGAATCGAACAATAAAGTCGTAGTGACGCAATGAATGAGCGGAGCGAATGCAAGCGCGATAGCGCGCAGCCCTCTGGAGATGAGCGGAGCGAATGCAAGCGCGATAGCGCGCAGCCATCTAGAAGATGATTTCCGGCTCATCGAAACCATGGGTGTTTCGGAGCACGGAGAAGTTCAGTTGCTCGATCGCCACTTGGAGCGATTGAACCGGTCAGCGAGGTTTTTCGACTTCAAGTGTGATCTTGCTAAAGTCCGTGATGACATTGTTCGGGCTGTTCCACGAGATGGAAGTGCCGCCTGCTTGCGGCTGACGCTTGCCAGGAATGGTGAATCGAACATCAAATCCGGCCCATCACCTACTGGCTACGCTCAACGACTGAGGCTTTCGAGCGTGCGCGTCTATTCAGGTGATGTGTTCCTGTACCATAAAACAACCAATCGCGGCATCTACGAGGAGGCGCGCAAGGAGTGCGATGAGCAGACCGATGCAATCTTGATAAACGAGCGCGGAGAGATCACTGAAACGACAATCATGAACATTGCGGTGTTTCGCGATGGCCGGTGGATCACTCCACAAACGTCCTGCGGATTACTTCCCGGCGTCATGCGTGAAGAATTGTTAGCTCGTAGAGAGGTTGTGGAAGGCGTGATCTTCGCGAACGAACTTCGCCGCGAAGAATCTATTCGATGTTTCAACGCGCTGCGCGGCATGCATGAAATTGTCTTCCAGCCGCGGAGCGGGGGCATAGTCGGTAGACCGATTCGAGATGGCGTTTGAGCGACCCCCTGCCGCCTTCGGCGGCTCTCCCCCTCACGGAGGGGGAGAATAAAGTAATCTCCCCCTCACCGAGGGGGAGACGCGAGCGAAGCGAGCGAGGGGGGTCGCCCCACACACCATCTTGAATTGTAGTTGAGTACGACGGCCTTTAGCAGTGGCTATCATCTACCGCCGCTCCGCGGCTGAATTCCGCACTCCTCAATGGCTTTTTGCATTCCCGCTGCTTTCTGCAAAGTCTCCTCATATTCGTGCGCGGGATCCGAATCCGCAACGATCCCACTGCCGACGTGGTAGTACAGCCGCCCGCGCGTCACGGTCATCGTGCGGATTGCGACACTCAACCGCAGATCGCTGCCGGCAATAAACCCAATAGCGCCGGTATAGACATGCCGTCGCACCGGTTCCAGTTCATCGATAATTTCAATGGCGCGGATCTTCGGGCATCCTGAAATTGATCCGCCGGGCAACGTGGCTCGCAATATATCGACCGCGCCTGTGCCTTCCCGGACTCGGCCTCGTACGGTTGAGACCGTATGAAACAGCGTCGGCAGTTCCTCCACGTAGCGGTGGTCGACAACTTCGACACTACCGTAGTCACACACCCGGCCCAGATCGTTTCTCTCCAAATCGACGATCATCGTGAGTTCCGCGGCCTCCTTCGCGCTTGCAATCAATTCCTCTTTGAAAGCTCGATCCTGTTGCTGGTCACGCCCCCTCGGGCGTGTTCCTTTGATCGGCCGCGTTTCGATCATTCGCCCCTGCTGTCTGAGGAACAGTTCCGGCGAGGAACTGATCACGACATGATCTCCGCAATTGAGATAGGCGCCGTAAAACGACGGGCTCACACGCCGTAATGCGGAAAACAAGGCGAACGGAGAGCCTTGAAACGCATGAGAAAAACGCTGCGCGAGATTGACCTGATAGATATCACCCGCCGCGATGTACTCCAACGCCTTCTGAACGGAGGCAACATAAGCGTCTCGCGACATGCCGGATTGCGCTTCCCCGATTCTGCAATCACGGATCTTGGCCGTCCCACATTTCAGCTCACCGCTCCACTTCTGCGTTCGATGATCGAAAACGAGCACATTGTCGTAGGCCATCAGACAGCAATCCGGCAGTTGCAGATCGTCGATTGCCTGCAGGCTGTCGTACTGCTCTAGAAAGCGAAATACGTCATAGCTGAAATAACCGATTACTCCGCCGCGTGTTGAGGATCGCAAGAGCCTGTCGACTGCAGGAAACGGATTCTCGTTTTTCATTCGAAGAACCGTGCGCGGCCGCCAAGCAAGAATTGAATACCGTCCCTGATCGCCGTCCGTTCTCGAGGAATCCAGGAACGCAAAATACTCCTCGTCGTGAAATGCAGCAGCGATGTCGTAAGGCGTCATAATTTGGAACGGTGTGTAATTCGGGGACGGTTCGGGAAATCCGGGTCAGACCCTTCTCGCGGAGCGAGAATAATTAGTCAAAGATGACTACCGTTGCGCGGGAGGGGTCTGACCCCAAAATTTCCCCAACCGTCCCCGAATTAACCACCGTTCTGGAATTATGACCTGAATCAGGCCCATTGACGGGTCGAACCGCATTGGATTATTCTTCGGGAACCGTGCGCCGCGTTTTGACGCTAGTCTTTGCCAGTTTGACGTTGATCTCTTCCGCCAGCATCACGGCTGCCGCATTTCGTCCCGAATCGGCGCTCGATTTGATACAGATTCCCTGGCACGAACTGGGATACGAGATCGTATTCATGCCGCCGCGGCCAG
Source organism: Terriglobia bacterium (assembly GCA_035315305.1). GTDB lineage: Bacteria > Acidobacteriota > Terriglobia > 20CM-2-55-15 > 20CM-2-55-15 > 20CM-2-55-15. Next base: position 5,162 of record DATFXZ010000282.1, read on the forward strand.
GTTTTCGAGCCATGACGCTTCCCGCGCAACACCGAATTGAGGTCTATGTGCGTCCCGAGGACGACCTAGAGCTCCTCGCCTACGATATCGCGCACGAACTCGGTCATGCATATGATGTGACGCACAACACCGCGGAGACTCGCAAGCGATGGATGCAGTTACGCGGGATCAACCCAAACACACCATGGTTCGGCTGCGATCGCTGTTCGGATTACAACACGCCGGCCGGTGATTTCGCGGAGACGTTTGCTCTTCTTCTGCGCGGTCCTAAGTATTTCCGGAGCCGCATCGCGCCCCGTCCGTCGTCGGAGCAGATTCCTGCTCTCGTTCGTTTCTTTCCGAAAGAATTCTGCCCGACCCTGGGGGACTGAATTCTACGCTCTCGCGACAACAACTGCGTGACTACAGTGACGACGGGTTTTTACTTGTCTCGGATCTCATCAAGGCAAGAATCGTCGAACGTGCACATCGAGCGCTGATCGCGCAGATACACGACCCGCATTCACAGTCTCATCACGAATTCGTCAGCGACCCGGCAGTTCTTGCGTGCTTTGGCAACGAGGTCTGCTCAGCGGCAGCAGCGATAGCGGGTGCTCGCACGCGATTTAGGCCGCCAAAGACGACGTACACGATTACTGTCTTTCCGAGTCCCGATTCTTGGGAGTGGCCGGCACCCCACATCGATCATGCCCTGAAGGAGGATGCACACTGCACCTTTCCACCACCATTTCTTGTCGGCTGCCTCATTTATTTGAACAGCGTGCCGAAGCACTCGGGCGGCACTGTAGTCTGGCCAG
>DATFXZ010000283.1:0-4749 GCA_035315305.1 Terriglobia bacterium
CCGGATCCCAATCATCCGTACTACATGGACGTCCGCGGAATCGTTATGGGTCGCGGATTTGGCTTCTACTTCAATACGCTTTTTGAGACCAACCTGAGATGGCAGATCTGGTGCATCGGATTTACTGTCGTGTTGCTGATATTCCTGGCCCTGAAGTGGCGCCTTGCGGCGTTTTTCCAGATGTACGTGTTTGTGACATTCCTGCCGCTGATTTTCCTGGTCAATCACCGGCGCTCCTTCTATTGGTACTTTCCGATGCTCGGTGTCTGCGGGCTCGCGGCACTGCTGGCGAAAACGGCCACGGAAAGAATCACATCGCGCATCACGCCTCGACGCCTCGCGCCCTACGCCCCTGCTGCCTTTGCACTCCTCTGTTTGGCCTACTTCATCTATTCCAGCCGGGCTACAGTAGGGCAGCGGCAGTTGCAGCAGGACATTTCAGAGCAATTTAGAGGATTCGTTGAGAGTCTCCAGCAATTACCGCCACCGGACCGAGGAGAAACCTTGTTCTTCACATCCGTGCCCGACTACTTAGACACGGACGCTCTGCGATTTGCTTCTGAGTTGGCTCTGCATCGAAGCGATATTGCCGTGAAGTTGGTGCAGGAATTTCCGCCGGATGCCAGGTACCGCCTGGTCTTCGAAAACTCACGGGTCTCTATACGACATTGATGCAGGTTAACTCCATTTCCTTAGAAGGTTCATCGGGCCTGAAACAAACAACGGCGTTCGCGCTGTTCCTCGGCATGTCGCTGCTCTTTCTGGCGAGTAATCATGCAGCATACGACGGGTATTTTCAGGACGATGAACTGGGCGCTCTAGGTTGGGCACCCATTGTTCCTGCAGCTGACTTCGGTCGCGCTTTGCTGAGTCCATTTTTCCAGCCGAATAATTTCCGCCCCGCCGCGCACTTCTATTTTCACGTCATGGGGCGGTACTTCGCCCTGGACTTTCCAAAGTACGTTATTCCGATTCAAGCCGTACACCTGATCAATATCTGGCTGGTATGGCTTCTGACGCGACGCTTCGGAGCCACTGCCTTCGCCGCTTCAGCAGGGAGCTTATTCTTCGGTTTTCACATGGCATCATTCGACATCTACTGGAAACCGATGTATGTGTTCGATCTGCTGTGCGGCACGTTCTGTCTGTTGAGTCTATTGTTCTACACGCAGCGTCGAATCGTTCTGAGCTTCATCGCCTTCTGGCTGGCGTATAAATCCAAGGAACTTGCGGTCATGCTGCCCGCCGTCCTCGCCTTGTACGAGTTTTGGTTTGGAAAGCGGCGCTGGCTGGAGCTGATTCCGTTTTTTCTGGTCTCATTATCTTTTGGATTACAAGGAATGTTCTTGAATCCCAATGTGGATAATGCCTATACGTTCCGCTTTACCCTGCGCGCTCTTGAGAGTACTAGTCGTTTCTATAGCTCAAATATCCTCTTGTTCCATCACGCCGGCTTTGTCGTCGTCCCGTTAGGCCTGTGGTTGGGAAAACCGATAGTGCGATTTGGAATCATCGTAATGCTGCTGTTCATGGTTCCCTTGCTTTTCCTGCCCGGCAGGTTGTTCGCAGCATATTGTTACGTGCCACTGATTGGTCTGACCCTCGCTGTTACGGGTCTTGTTCCAAGAGAACGAAAGGTCGCAGCGTTACTGTTTCTCTTGTTCTGGGTCGGCTGGAATTTCAACCGGCTGAATAAGGAGCAGACGCGGGCACTGACCATCGCTGAGGAGAATCGCGCTTACGTGAGCGGACTGGCCGATTTTGTCCGCTCGTCTTCTGAAACGCGATCATTCATCTACGATGGAGCGCCGTCAGCCTTTCACCCTTGGGGCATTCTGGGCGCGCTGCAATACTTGCATCACGGAAATGAAATCCAAGTCACAAGCATAGGTGACGCAACTCCTGCCGAAAACGCCGGCTCAGTAGGAATTTTGAGATGGAATCAAACAGCGCGCACGCTGAATATTGAGGTGCGGCATTGAGCCGGCTACTCCAGATTTTTTGGAGGTGCGACACAAACGTTCAGTGTCTTGCAGTGAATACAATGGAACAGACCGACACCAAACACGGTACGGTGTGCCACTGAAGTGAAGAGGTTTCCGGACCCACATTTCCGACAAACATTGAAATACGAAGGTAGACGGGTTGCATCCAATGCGTTTCTCGAGAAGATAAATCCCCAACCGTATCGACTGCATCGCAAGCCAAGCACTTTGTCTACGATGCGCGTCACCGCATTTATTCCGATGCATCCGAAAGCAGATAAGGGTTCCGGTACCACACCTAAAAAACGCGCCGTCCGCGGATAGTGCTTCAATTCCTCACGCGAAGGTTTCTTCAGGTAGATGAAACTGCTGAACAAGTCGCACTGTGCCACGAGGTTCATCCCCGTAGCCTCTTCAATCTCTGCAACGAGCGCGTCGCGGCTGAAACGATTCAGATGACCGCCTCCCGAGAACACAAACCTGTACAGTCTGTCGTCGAATCCATAGCCATTCGGGACGGCCACCCAGACCCAACCATCGGGCCGCAGCACGCGTGCGATTTCCGATAGTGCAGCCTTGTAATCGGCAAAGTGCTCCATCGTGTGGTTGGAAATCACGGCATCCACCGACCTGCTGGCCAACGGAATTGCGGCTACATCGGCACACATGTGAGCGACGTGCGGAGCTCTTTTTCGGAGAGACGACTCCTGAAGAGCCAGGTCCATTGCGACGATCGTACCCAAGCAGGTTTCGTAGTAGAAACTCCCCTGACCGCATCCCACATCTAGGACAATTGATTCGGGTGGCAACTTTCTAAGCAGGTCGTACAACTTATGTTTTCCAGATTATTACTGGCTGGATTGCCCGTATTTCACCGCTAATTCGGAAATCACGGAAATCAAGCGGCTGGGCTCAAATGGCTTGGGCATGTGAACTTGAAAACCCGCCGACAAAACTGTGTCGCGATCAATCGCGGTGGTAAATGCGGTCAGTGCAATTGCGGGAACGATATTCCCGCGTTCGCGATCGCGCGCCCGAACCCGGCCGATAAGTGCATAGCCGTTGTAATCGGGCATTCCGATATCCGCGATGATGACGTGAGGACGGGACTGGTCATAGGCGGATAGCGCTTCCTGTACCGAACCAGTCACGGTAACGGCGCTTCCTTGTGTCTCGAGCAGAACCTTCAGCAGTTCTCTTGTGTCGTCATCATCTTCCACTACTAGAACGTGAATACCCTTAAGCGCATCGCTCATATCCGCCTACTTACACGTGATGCTTTTTGGAGGCGTACGCTCGCACGCAATACTCTCGGTTCGGCCTGTAGCCAGTTCGGCGCAGGCAACGCTTTCTGCGGTCTTCACGGCTTCATCCTGACTCGTACCGGCTGCAGGCTAACATGATGTCCTTCCGTGGAATTCTACGCAGACATTACAGCTGACCTGCCCAAGCCCGGTTGCCGAATAGATGATGAAGCCGATCAAGGCCGCGAAACCCAGGCCAACTAGAATCTTCCAAAGCTTCGGCATCAGTGAATTCCAAGAAGCGCACGTCCTTCAGGCGAAATTTTTTCCGGTGTCCAGGGCGGATCCCAAACTACTTGCACATCCGCCTCAACGATACCGGCCAGATCGAGGAGCTTGTTTCTGGCGTCTGACGCTATAGAACCGCCCATTCCACAACCCTGGGCTGTGAGAGTCATCTTGACGTCAACGCGAGAGCCATCCTCCAATTGCGAGATCCTCATGTCATATATCAAGCCAAGATCGACGATATTGACGGGAATTTCCGGATCAAAGCAGGTCTTCAAGGTTTCCCACACTTCCTTCTCAAGCGCTTCGCCGGTCAGGGCTTGTCCGGAAGCTGTGCCCCCCTCCGATGGACGATGGTCACGGCCAATCGCATCGGCATCTCGATTGGAGAGCCGAAAGAGCCCGCCATAACTCGGAACCAGAAGGGTATAAGATCCGCCGAGTGACTGAGTAATCATGACTTCCGTGCCTTGTGGCAGCATCAGCGTGTGACCGGCAGGAACAGCCACAACCTGGCAATCACGTGTCAATTTAATAGGCTCGTCGGTCTGGTAGCTCATAATTAAACCTCAAAATCATTATAAGCCGCACCCAAATCGCGCGCGGAAGTCAAATTGCACCGCGTTGAATGATCCGAGCACGTTAGAGTAGAAGTTGAAGGGTTCGTTTTGAGGAGGTTTTTAAAATGGCAAAATGTCAGATCCATAAGATCGACTTAGTTTCCTTCTGCCCCGCTTGTCGCGGTTCAGTACGATCGAAGCGGAAAGCCGCGTCATCTCGGAAGAACGGAATGCTCGGTGGAAGGCCGCGTAAGCCTTCGTCCCGACGTGTCGCACGCTCTACACGTACGACGCGATCCCGCAGATCCCGATGAAAAGGCGGTAGTGTTTTCCACCAAGTTTGTTTTCACAGATCCGATCTCTTCCTTGTCCTTACCAAGCGCAGAGCTTCATGGGCCCGGCGGGAACAGCACTTTTATTTCGGACTGTTCAGAGCGAATTCGAGTAGTAAAGCGAATTCCGCCAGGCCAAGCTCGCTCGAAATGACTAGCGCGCGGGTGCCACAACGTACAGGTGATTCTGCACGTCAGAAACACCCGGAACATCGCGCGCTCTAGTCTCGGCTAAATTTCGAATCTCATCGGAGGGAACCTCGCCCCGCAACGTGACCACATCGCGTTCCGAATCGACATCAATTTTGTCCGACGGAATTTGCTTGGACAGCGCAAGAGC
>DATFXZ010000284.1:0-2809 GCA_035315305.1 Terriglobia bacterium
TTTTGTTCGGTAGCCTATACGTGCTGAGTGATGCGGTCAACGGTTTCGGTATATGATTTCGTATCGCAACATCCCTGCAAATATTGATTTGGCTCCGCGCGATGTATACTCGCACGCGCCACAAAAGGAGATTTCGATGAAGCGTTCCGCGAAGAACGATCTCGACCGTCGTCGTTTTCTAAAAGGCGCCGCCGCGAGTGCCGCCGCACTTGTGGGCACCGCCTCCGCTGAACCCCGACAAACCCCTGTTGCCGCCACTGTTGAACTCGCGCGCCCCGCCGGCGCGCTCGCTCGCGAAACCGAAACGGTTCCTGCGTCGCTCGATGTCCTTACGGAAGGACGCCCAGGTTCCGATTTCATGGTTGACGTCATCAAGTCGCTCGACGTCGACTACATCTGCGCGAACCCCGGCTCCAGCTTCCGCGGCCTGCAGGAATCGGTCATCAACTATGGCGGGAATTCGAAGCCGGAGTGGATCACGTGCCTGCACGAGGAAGTCTCGGTTGCGATGGCCGACGGATACGCACAGGTCGAAGGCAAACCGATCGTCGCTGTTGCCCATGGAACTGTTGGGCTGCAACACGCCGCCATGGCCGTCTACAACGCGTTTTGCGGACGTGTTCCCGTTTACATGATCGTTGGCAATACTCTCGATGCCACAGCGCGCCGGCCCGGCATTGAATGGCTTCATTCGGTGCAGGATGCCGCGGCAATGGTTCGCGAGTTCATCAAATGGGACGACACTCCGATTTCCCTTCAACATTTCGCGGAGTCGGCCGTTCGCGCTTACAAGATTATGATGACTCCGCCTTCGGCTCCCGTGTTGTTGGTTGCTGACAGCGACCTCGCAGAAACTAAGATCGAGAGCGAATCTGCGATACGCATTCCAAAGTTGACGTTGTCTGCGCCGCCGCAAGGTGACGCCGGTGCGGTGGTGGAAGCCGCAAAGCTTCTCGTTGAAGCAGAGAACCCGATCATATTTGCAAGCCGGGCACGGTCGCAGGAAGGCATGGATCTTATGGTCCGGCTCGCCGAAACGCTGCAAGCGCCATTGCAAGGCGGGTTACCCTCGCGTCATCCGTTCAGCCAAAGAGGGCAGCTGGATAAAGCGGACGTCGTACTTGGACTCGAAGTTGATGACCTATGGGGCACGCTCAACAGCGTTCGGGATCAACTGCACCGCAGCTTCCGGTCGCTCGTTAAACCGAATACCAAGATCATCAGTATTGGCACACGCGATCTCTATACAAAAGCCAACTATCAAGACTTCCAACGGTATCCCGAGGTTGACGTTTCGATCGCTGCCGATGTTCAGGCCACACTGCCGGCCCTGATCGAAGCCTGCAAGCGATTCATAACTGCCGATCGCAACCGCAGGTTCGAGGAACGAGGGAAGCAATTGGTAGAGAACAAAGCTCGATTGATCCAACGCGCACGAACGGATGCAACCTATGGTTGGGACACCACGCCGATTACCACGGCGCGATTACAGGCTGAAGTATGGCAGGTCATCAAAAATAAAGATTGGGCCAGTGCGGGAGGCACGGGTCCGCTCTGGAATATCGACAAGCATTACCGCACCATCGAGGGTGCCGGTGGCGGCGGACTCGGTCATGGGCCGCCGGCCGCCATCGGTGCCGCACTTGCGCATCGCAAACACGGCCGGTTCGTCGTTAAATTTCAAAATGACGGCGACATGATGTACACACCGAGCGCTCTTTGGACGGCAGCGCATCATCGGATTCCTGTGTTGTTCGTGATGCGGAACAATCGCGCCTACCACCAGGAATTAATGCATCTGCAGCGCATGGCGAATCGTTACCAGCGCGGCGCTACCTGGGATCGAACGCACATCGGAGTTGCCATCGACGACCCGAATATCGACTTTGCGATGATGGCGCGCAGCATGGGTGCGTATAGTGAGGGGCCGATCACTGATCCTAAAGATTTGGGCGGCGCCCTTCGCCGCGCCGTGGAGAGAGTGGAGAAGGGTGAAGTTGCCCTTGTCGATGTGGTCACTCAACCGCGCTAGCAAAACGGAGCTCGCGATATGCGTATTTTGTTTGTACTGATCATCACGATTGCGGTCGCTGTCACAATCAATGCTCAATCGCCTGCAGGACCGGCTGCCGACAAACCGCCAGCAGGTAACGCGGAAAATGGAAAGAAGCTCTACGCGCAATACGGGTGCTATCAATGCCACGGCTACGCCGCTCAAGGCGGTGTCGGACCGCGATTGGCTCCACGCCCGCTCACATTTCCGGCATTTTCGAAATATGTGCGGCAACCAACCGGCGAGATGCCTCCTTACACCAGTAAGGTGCTTTCCGAAACAGGACTCGCGGACGTGTACTCGTTCCTGCAGTCGGTTCCACGACCGCCGGAAGCCGATGACATTCCACTTCTGAAGGAAAACTAAATGGCCAGGGACGCAGCGATTACGTTTTTGGCTGTTTTTCTCGTTAGCGTTTTGTCATTCGGACAAACTCGCCAAAATCGGCCGCCGAGCGGGCCAACACCGCGCTGGCCCGACGGGCATGTGAATCTGGGGACATTTCCCGGCGAAAAGGGTCATTGGATACGACAGGGCCGAGCGCAACTTGCCAGCAATCCCGAAAGCATTATTGCTGCAGGACCTGGAGGACTTTCCAACAATCTGAAACTGATGGACGTGCCTTTCCAGCCCTGGGCACGAGCCTTGTATGAGTACAGGCAGACGAACTTCGAGCGCGACGCACCGCACTCGCGCTGCAAACCGTCGCCGGGTCCGCGCCAGGTCGGCACTGCGTATGGTTTTGAAATCGTCGAA
>DATFXZ010000285.1:0-5487 GCA_035315305.1 Terriglobia bacterium
GAAAGTCATTTCCGATCAGGACGGCGCGGATCTGTTTGCCTATATCAAGACATTTAAAAAGCCCGCAGAGGCGAAAGACATACCGCTGCTTCAACAGATCATCAACGAGAAATAATTCCGGAGGCGCATCCATGAAGAAGAGTTCTGTCAACCGTCGCGGTTTTCTGAAAGGCGCAGCAGCAAGCGCGGCAGCACTCGTCGCTAAACCCGCCGAGAAGGCGCAGGCGCAGCAGCCAGCTCAAACACGTCCGGCCGTAACCGTTCCGAATTCAGCTCAATTGGCCGCGGAGACGGGACCGCCACGCGCTCAAGTCGAGCGAATCGTCGAGAATCCTGGGTCGGACTTCATGATGGACGTGATCAAGAGTCTGAACTTCGAATACATTACGACGAATCCCGGCTCGAGCTTCCAGGGACTTCACGAATCCATCATTAATTATAGTGGAAACACAAAGCCCGAACTGTTGACCTGCTGCCACGAAGAGTCCGCTGTTGCGATGGCGCATGGATACGCGAAGATCGAAGGCAAACCCATCATGGCACTGTTGCATGGAACGGTAGGGACGCAACACGCTGCGATGGCAATCTACAACGCCTATGCCGATCGAGTCCCGATCTACCTGGTCATCGGCAACCACATGGACGCCGCTGTTCGGCCCGGCGGTGTCAATTGGTATCACAGCGCTCAGGATATGGCGGCGATGATCCGCGATTTCACCAAGTGGGACGATAATCCCGCATCGCTCGGCGCGATGGCGAACTCCTCCGTCCGCGCCTACCGCATGATGATGACGCCGCCCATGGGGCCCGTTGCGATCATCATCGACTCTGAGATGCAGGAAAAAGCGATGCCTGCCGGCCCGCGCCCGCGTATTCCGAAGTTGACGATGCCGGCTCCACCTCAAGGCGACATGGCCGCCGTTCGTGAAGCAGCGAAGATGCTCGTCGCCGCCCAGGCGCCTCGCATCAACTGCCAGCGCGCCGCCCGAACGCCTGAAGGCATGAAGCTTGTGACGGAGCTCGCCGAACTGCTGCAGTGTCCCGTGAACGGAAACGGCGAGCGTATGCATATCCCGTCGCGTCATCCGCTTGCCGGAACCGGCTATCAGGGTTATCCGGTCGATCTTGTTCTGGACCTCGAGGTCCAGGGCGGCGGTGCGCCGCCGGCAAATGCGAAGAGTATCAGCATCAGCTCGCTCGATCTCTTCATAAAAAGCAATATCCAGGACTTCCAACCGATGTCGCAGGCAGATCTGGTGATCGCGGGTGACTCACAGGCGACCTTGCCCTCTCTGATCGAAGAAGTGAAGCGTGCGATCACTGCCGATCGCAAGCGTGTTTTCGAGGAGCGCGGAAAGCGGCTTGCCGAAGGGCATGCGAAGCAGCGCGAGCAGGCCATTGAAGATGCGCGTTACGGCTGGGATTCAAGTCCGATCAGTCTTGCCCGATTGGCGGCCGAGCTCTGGCCTCTGATTAAGAACGAAGACTGGTCACTTGTTGGATGGCAGGGCTTCATCGGCGGATGGCCGGGCCGGCTGTGGAACATGAACAAGCACTATCATTACATCGGCGGCCAGGGTGGCGGCGGTATCGGCTACAACGCTCCGGCGGCAGTCGGCGCGGCGCTTGCAAATCGCAAGTACGGACGATTGTCCATCAACATTCAAACCGACGGCGATATGAACTACGCGCCTGGTGTTCTGTGGACCGCTGCCCATCACAAGATTCCGCTGCTGACGATCATGCACAATAACCGCGGCTATCACGCCGAAGTGATGTTTGTGCAGCGTATGGCCGCGGAACGGAATCGCGGTGTGGACAAGGCGCACATCGGAACACGATTGATCGAACCCAACATCAATTACGCAAAGATGGCGGAAACGTACGGCCTGACGGGTATCGGCCCCATTTCGGATCCGAAAGACATGGCGGCGGCGTTCAAGCGGGGTATCGAAATCGTGAAACGTGGCGAACCCGTCGTCATCGACACGATCACACAGCCGAGGTAGTTGAATTAGCCACAAAGAGGCACAAAAGTCACAAAAGCTTCTACCGACCGTTTTGGTGGGATCATATCCCCAGCCGGAGTGGCTCATCGATCGCAAGAAGCTTGCCGCACGTTTTCCTCCACGCACACGAGCAAAGGAATTGTGGCGTGTCGCGCCGGAATTTCTGGAGGAAGCGCAAAACGATGCGACGATTCTCGCGATCCGAGACCAAGAGCGTGCCGGGCTCGACATCATCACCGACGGCGAGATTCGCCGTGAGAGTTACTCCAACCGGTTTGCCACAGCGCTTGAAGGTATTGATCTCGAGAATCCTGGAACCGCGCTTGATCGAAGCGGGCATCCTAATCCGGTGCCGCGAATCGTCGGAAAGATTTGCCGCAAGTATCCGGTCGGAGTAAGCGACGTCAAATTTCTCCGCAGCAATACAGATCGAACGATCAAAGTTACTGTCCCCGGCCCGTACACGATGTCGCAGCAAACTCAGAACGACTTCTACAAGGATGAAGAACAGCTTGCGATGGACTACGCGGCCGCGGTGAATGAGGAAATCAAAGATCTCTTTGCCGCGGGCGCCGATATCGTTCAAATCGACGAGCCCTATATGCAAGCCCGTCCGGAGAAGGCGCGACGCTACGGTCTGGCTGCTCTGAATCGGGCCCTGGATGGAATCCACGGTACGACTGCCATTCATCTTTGCTTCGGCTATGCTGCTATCATCCATGACCGGCCGCCCGCATATTCATTTCTGCCCGAACTTGGCGATTCCCCGGTTCGGCAGATCTCGATTGAGACAGCACAGTCAGGGCTCGACTGTTCGGTGCTTTCAAAACTGCCCGGCAAACAAATCGTTCTGGGTGTCCTTGACCTTTCAAAGAACGAGGTCGAAACACCCGAAATTGTTGCGGCGCGCATACGCCGCGCGCTTCCCTTCGTGGATGCTGAGCGACTCATCGTCGCGCCGGATTGCGGTATGAAGTATCTGCCTCGCGATGTTGCATTCGGAAAAATGAAGGCAATGGTGGAAGGAGCGCACATCGTGCGGTCCGAGTTAGCAGGTATAAAATGACGAAACAGCAGAATGTCGAAATATCCCAACTTCTCGATAGCACCAAAATAAGTGCATTCCAGGCCGGCATATTCGTCCTTTGCGGCTTATGCCTGATCATGGACGGCTTTGATGTGCAGGCTCTTGGCTACCTTGCTCCTGCGATCATCAAAGACTGGCAGCTCACGCCCGCGCAAATGGGACCTGTCCTCAGCGCAGCCTTGTTCGGCATTCTTGTTGGTTCGATTGTCTTCAGCGCGATTGCCGACAGAATCGGCCGCCGTCCGGTGCTTGTCGTAGCGACATTGTTTTTCGCTTTCGTCACGCTGATGACAGCCCGTGCTCAAACGATCGGGGAATTGCGCTTGATCCGTTTCGTTGCCGGTGTTGGTCTCGGCGGCATCATGCCCAACGCTGTCGCGTTGGTGGGCGAATACACGCCGAAGCGTTTGCGCGTGCTGATGGTTTTGGTCGTGACGAATGGTTTCAATCTCGGTGCCGTTATTGGCGGCCTGGTATCCGCATGGATGGTTCAGGATTTCGGATGGCGGTCTGTGTTTTATGTTGGCGGCGCCATACCTCTCGTGATTGGAATTCTGATGTTTTTCCTGTTGCCCGAATCCCTGCAGTTCCTGGTCCTGCGAGGTAACGCATCAGAGAAAGTTGCACGGTGGGTCAAGCGTATCGATAGGACTGCTCCGGTCGATGCCCACACGAATTTCGTCGTGCGCGAGCAAAAGGGTAAGGGAGTTCCGATCCTGGCCCTGTTTTCTGGCGGTCGGGCTCTCGGAACGCTGTTGCTCTGGATCATCAATTTCATGAACCTGCTCAACCTCTATTTCCTCGCCAGTTGGTTGCCGACGATTGTGAGCGCTTCTTACACGCTTCGCGCGTCGCAACTCGTGGGAACTACCTTGCAAATCGGAGGGGTGGTCGGGACGTTTGCGTTTTCCTGGCTGATCGGACGACTTGGCTTTATTCCCGTGCTTTCCACGGCATTCTTTACCGGTTGTGTGAGTATTGCCTTGATGGGCCAGCCGGCATTCTCACTTGTACTATTGTTCGCCGTCGTCTTCGTGGCTGGCTTTTGTGTTGTTGGAGGTCAGGGCGCGGTGAACGCACTTTCCGCGTCGTATTATCCGACCGACCTGAGGTCAACCGGAGTCGGCTCGGGCTTGGGTGTCGGTCGCATCGGCGGAATCGTCGGTCCGTATGTTGCGGGTGCGCTCCTGGGCGCAGGATGGACCGCGGGTCAGATTTTTTATACCGCCGCCGTTGCTGCGCTGATCTCCGCGATCACGATGCTGTCTTTACGCTGGGTCATGAAACCGGAAAGTGTGCCTTCGGCTCCGAAATCAGAAGTTCTGGCCCACTAGCTGCCCGGAAATCCGCGCCATTCGTGGCTCTCGGCTTTGAGGGCCCGTGTTATCCTTGAACGCCGTGCACGACCAACATAAGCATCCAAAGACAGACATCCAGATCGCTCAAGAAGCCCACATGTTGCCTATCGCGCAGGTCGGCCATCGAAGGCTTGGAATCAATCTCAGCGATCTCCTCCTTTATGGCCACTTTAAAGCCAAGATCTCGCTCGAATATCTCAATAAACTTCGGCAGCGACCGAACCCAAAGCTGATCCTCGTGACGGCCATGACGCCGACCACGGCAGGTGAGGGCAAAACGACAACCACTGTCGGTCTCGGCGATGCCCTTAATCGTATCGGCAAGCACACCATCATCTGCTTGCGCGAACCGAGTCTCGGCCCGTGCTTCGGCGTAAAGGGTGGCGCGGCCGGAGGAGGCTACGCGCAGGTCGTGCCGATGGAAGATATCAACCTGCATTTCACCGGCGACTTCCATGCGATCGCTGTTGCGCACAACTTGCTCGCGTCGCTCGTCGATAACCACATCTATTGGGGCAATTCTCTGGGCTTCGATGCCCGGCGTATCTCGTGGCGGCGCACAGTGGATATGAACGATCGTTCGCTTCGCGAGATTGCGATTTCCCTTGGTGGAGTCGGCAATGGTTTTCCGCGGGAGGATGGATTTGATATTACGGCCGCGTCGGAAGTCATGGCTGTGTTTTGCCTGTCGGAAGACCTTCACGATTTGAAAAGGCGGTTGGGCAATATCATCGTGGGTCAAACGCGCGAAAGAAAGTACATCCGCGCGTGCGACTTCGAAGCCGCAGGCGCAATGACCGCTCTGTTGAAAGATGCCTTCGCGCCGAACCTCGTTCAGACGATCGAGAATAATCCTGCCTTCATCCACGGTGGACCATTCGCGAACATCGCGCACGGTTGCAATTCCGTCATCGCGACGAAATCCGCGCTGAAGCTTGCCGATTACGTGGTGACCGAAGCGGGTTTTGGCGCAGATCTCGGCGCCGAAAAATTCATGGACATCAAATGCCGCAAGGCCGGCCTGAAACCGGAT
>DATFXZ010000286.1:0-3572 GCA_035315305.1 Terriglobia bacterium
GCTGCCTCTTTTCCAACAGAATCAAGCGCCGGCGCTCGCGTGCTTTGAAGCGATCGTCGATCTTCGTCCAGAACTTACGGAAGTAATCGGCTGCCGAAAGCAAGGCAAACAGAACCACTAAACCGAGCGAAACACGGCCGAGGACATGAATAATGGGATGAGGAATACCTCCGGGCATCGGCATTCCCAAAATCAACAAAGTAATTGTTGCGACTTGCGTCGCCATCTTCAATTTGCCAAGATCGGAAGCATCGATTGTGAATCCCTGCGCAGAAGCGATACTGCGCAAACCTGTCACCGCGAATTCGCGGCCCACGATGATGACGACCACCCATGCTGCGACGACCTGCAATTGAACAAGAGATATGAAGGCCGAAGATATGAGAAGCTTGTCCGCGACGGGATCCAATAAAGTGCCCAGGGTTGTGACCTGGCCACGCTTTCGCGCCAGATACCCGTCCAAAAGATCCGTCATCGATGCAGCAAGAAAGATCGCTGCGGCGATACGGACATCATACTTCGTAAGGAGAACGGTGACGAGGAGCGGAACCAAAAATATCCGGCTCAAGGTCAGACCGTTGGGCAGATTCATGGGCCTTATTCTAGTATAGAAACCACGTATGAAGGGACTCATTCTAGCCGGCGGAAAAGGCACACGCCTTCGGCCGCTTACACTCAATACTCCGAAGCCAGTCGTGCCTGTGGCTAACTCCCCATTCCTGTTATTTCAGATAGATCTGATGAGAAGCGCAGGCATCGACGAGATCATTCTCAGTCTGTCCTACCAGCCGAGAAAGATCGAGGACCTGCTCAAAGATGGCTCTGATTACGGCGTATGGATCCGATATGCGGTAGAAGGCACGCCCCTTGGCACCGGAGGCGCGTTTAAGAATGCCGAAGAACACATTGATTCGACTGCCGTTGTGTTCAACGGCGATGTGCTGACGGATATCGATCTTGCCGCAGTCGTAGCGCACCATCGGAAAAAAGGCGCGGTCGCAACCATCGTTCTGTCACCAGTTGAGAACCCGTCTGCTTACGGGCTAGTTGAAACGAATCCGGACGGATGGATTCAACGATTCATCGAGAAGCCGGGACCCGATGAGATTACCTGCAACACGATCAACGCTGGTATCTACGTTCTCGAGCCGTCTGTTCTGAAGTACATGCCGAAAGGTGAGCCCTATTCCTTCGAACGTGGGCTGTTCCCCACTCTGCTCGAACACAAGGAACCGGTGCTGTCGTTTATATCCACTAATTACTGGATTGATATAGGCACACCGCAGAAATACCTCGAAGTACACCATGACATCCTGTCGCACAAGTTTGCTTCACCTCGGGTCGCGAAGAGCGCACTGGACCGCGCGACATTGGCTGCCGGTACCGTAGTGGATGAGAAGTCGCTGATTGACCAAGACGTCACCATCCGTGAGGGCGTGAGGATCGAAAACTCCGTCATCGGCAAGAACTGCAAAATCGACGTAGGTGTTCACATTGTCGATTCCGTCCTGTGGTCCGGCACTACGATCGATGCTGACGCGCGGATCGTCGGGAGCCTTGTGGGCAAAGGCTGCTACATCGGCCGGTCTGCAAATTTGCGTACGGGCGTGGTGCTTGGAGACAAAAGCGTCGTTACCGATTTTTCGTCATTATGACAAGCCCGATTAAATTTGGAACGGATGGATGGCGTGCCGTCATTGCGGACACTTTTACTTTTGAGAACGTCCGAGCCGCAGCGGAAGCCACAGCTGAATATTTCAAGACTGTCGGAGGTTGTGAGCGCGCCGTTTTCGTTGGATTCGACGTGCGATTCCAGTCGAAAGCATTCGCGCAGGCGGCCGCCGAAGTGATCGCAGCCAACGGTTTTCGCGTCGTGATGCTGGACCGGCCTTATCCCACGCCCTACGTCTCTTTTGAAGTCCGCCGCCGGAAATTCGTGGGCGGGATTATGATCACCGCCAGTCATAATCCTCCCGCCTTTAACGGGTTTAAAGTGAAAGCGCATTTTGGGGGAAGCGCAACTCCCGCGATTACCGCAAAAATCGAAGAGAGTCTAGCGGTAGTGCGCCCCCCTGCCGCCTTCGGCGGCTCTCCCCCTCACGAGGGGGAGAATAATACTGTCCAAAGGCGGCAGGGGGTCGCATCGGCGCTACATTTGGAGACTACCGGCCCGGAGAAGTTTTATTTCGAGCACCTGAAATCGCTTCTCGATTGGGACCGAATTTCAAAATCCAAACTGAAGATCGTTGTTGATTCCCTCCATGGTTGCGGGGGCTACATCCTCGAAGAACTGCTGCGCGACACCACATGCACTGTTCGAACGATTCGTGGTAATCCTGATCCTCTTTTCGGCGGAATTCATCCTGAGCCGATGATGCCGCAACTGGAACCGCTCGGGGAGGCAGTAAGAAATTCCGGAAGTCACGTGGGACTCGCTACTGACGGTGATGCGGACCGCCTCGGCATCGTTGATGAAAATGGACAGTACGTGAATACGCTGCTGACGTTGTCGCTCCTGCTCCTCCACGTTTACCGGACCAGAGGCTGGCGCGGCGCGGTGGCCAGGACGTATTCCCAAAGTCTGTTGATTCCCCGCATCGCGCGAACTTTTGGACTGGAGCTCTACGAGTGTCCGATCGGATTCAAGAACATCGGCGAATTGATGCTCGACCGCGAGATTCTGATCGGCGGTGAAGAAAGCGGCGGAATCGGTCTCTCGCGTCATCTTCCGGAGCGCGATGGGATTTTTATCAACCTTCTGTTTCTCGACTTGCTCGCGGCGTCCGGTAAGACCTGCACAGGGCTTATTCACGACATGTGGAAGGAGTTTGGTGAGTTCCATTACGACCGCCGGGATCTGCACGTCCCGATCGAAACGGGCAATGCCGTGGTCGCTAAATGGCGGACGGACCCGCCATCAACGTTCGCCGGGCGACGCGTGCAAGATGTTGGAAAACTGGACGGTTCCAAAGTGTTTCTGGAGAAAGACTGCTGGATTTTGTTCCGGCAGTCTGGAACGGAGCCGTTGCTACGCGTTTATTGCGAGGCGCCAACCCAACCGGCTGTCGCCGAAATCATGGCGGCAGGCCTGCAATTTGTGGAACAATTCGGGTCTGACGGTGTCATTTAAGACTGTAGCGGCCTGTAGCGGTACAGTAGAAGCGGACGACGTTCATGCCGAGAGAGATCGCCTATAGTTGGCTAGATCGAGCGCAGGGACTCAGTGCTGAAGAGGCGCTGTTTGTTTCACGTCTGCAAGCCAACGAGGATGCAGCATACGACGAGCTTGTTCGGACATATAGCGCTTCAATTTTTCATGTCGCTTACCGCATGCTTGGAGATTCAGCAGAGGCCTCGGATGCTGTTCAGGAAATATTCCTGAAGGTTTTTCGAAATATCGGCGGGTTCAAAGGCGAAGCGGCTTTAAGAACCTGGATCTTCAAAATCGCGTTTTCCGAGATGCTGAACCGCTTGCGCTGGTGGAAAAGGCGGTA
The DNA here is from genome assembly GCA_035315305.1 of Terriglobia bacterium. Lineage (GTDB taxonomy): Bacteria > Acidobacteriota > Terriglobia > 20CM-2-55-15 > 20CM-2-55-15 > 20CM-2-55-15. Next base: position 3,495 of record DATFXZ010000286.1, read on the forward strand.
CCGATTCGCAACGGTATCCATTGACGACCAACCGAACGGAAATGGAACCGGCCCGGGCCACGGCGTTCCGAGTCCGGG
>DATFXZ010000287.1:0-4461 GCA_035315305.1 Terriglobia bacterium
CGTAAATTCGGATTTCTCGCGGTCCACTCGCTTCCTGTAATTCTCAAACTCCGCCTGCTTGCGCAGCAGACGATCATAAACGCTGTCATATTCCTTCTTCAGATTTTCCAGCTCCTGCTTAGGGCCTTCCTGATCCGGCCGAGTGGGCGGGATTTCCTGATCCGCAGCGATACCCTCGTACTTGTCGTTCTCTTCCATATCTCTGATTATAGCTACAGGTCCGCCAATGACTAGCAGCCCGTGGCAGAAGGACGATGATTCTGGGTCAGGCACCTGTGCCCCCCATTTTCCACGGGGTCAGACCCTTGGTTTACCAGTTCTTTGGGTCTGACCCCGAATTGCGAAAATGGGTGCACAGGTGCCTGACCCACTTCTGCCACGGGCTGAATTACCCGAAATGCCACGGGCTACTAGGCGTTGATGATCTCGCTAACGCGACGGCCCAGATATCCGACAATAGATATGCCGCGTTCGTATTCCATACGGATGGGGCCAATGATGCCCAAAAAACCGGTGGTATGGTCCATTGAGGCGTAGCTGGAAGTAATCAGAGTGAAGTCTCGCATGTCCGGCACGCCGAGTTCGGAACCGATGGCAATCTGGACCGCCTCGGATGAACTCGCGGAAATACACTCATTGAGGATCTTCACCAGACGTCCCTTTTCCTCGAACATCTGGAACAGCATTCGCATGCGTTCGACGTCGGCAAATTCCGGTTGACTGATAATGTTCGCAGTACCCTGCAAATACACGCTGCCGGCAGACACGAACTCCTGCTCCAGACTGTCCCCCCACGTCTGAAGCAGGGAGAGCATTCGATCGAAGAGAGCGCGCTCGGCCTGCATCATGTGGAGAAGTTCATTGCGAATCTCAGTAAGCGTTTTGCCGGAGAATTTTTCGACAAGGTAACGGCTGGCGCGGTCGAGCTCTTCCTGCGTATAGCGCTCGGTAACGCGGATTAGTTTCCGCTGAAGCGAACCAGACGTTGATACGAAGATAACGAGGATCTTGCCGTCTGTGAGATCAACAAATTCGATGTGCTTCAGGACGGTTGCCGCCATTGGAGGAGCAACCACAATCCCGACGTTTTTGGAGATCCTCGACAGAACGACAGAGGCTCGCGACATGACATCTTCCGGACTTTCGCTTTCATATAGCATCCGGCTAATGTATCGCTCGTCGGATTTGCTCAACCTTCCTGACTCTGCCAGATTGTCGACATAAAAACGATAGGCTTTCTCGGATGGAATTCGACCGGCCGATGTATGCGGCTGTGACAGATAGCCTTCCTCTTCCAGGTCCGACATAATGTTACGAATTGTCGCTGGACTAAGCCTCCACTCCATCAGCTTTGCAAGCGTCCGCGAACCCACGGGTTCGCCTGACGTCACATAGGACTTGATAATGAGTCTCAGGATGTCAGCCGGTCTGTCCTCGAGTTGACGGGAGTCCTCCTTCACGCTCATTGGCCTTCTTATAGCATAAATTCAATGGAAAAATGGTCCTGAAAAGCTCGAATTAGCGACCCCCTAAGTTGCTCTATCGTCGGCCTCTCCGCGAGAAACTCAGCGACTCCGGCCATTTCCTGATCGAGTGGCTCGGGACTCGGCAGACGGGTTGCGCGAGCCAATTCCAGCCGATTGCATGTAATCGGCATGGAGCCATGCTGCAAAAAACTGCGGCGGAGGCGCCGTTGAGCGCTGCCGGCAATCTTTCGACCTTCAACGACAAGTTCGTAGCGCGATGGTGAAAGAAAACAGGGAGGGTCGGCGCCGTTGGCATGGGGCGATACCTTGCGCGTCTCAGGAGCCAGGATGGCGGGAACTCCAAGCCGGTTATATGCAAGACATAGGGCCTCCGAGACCCGCTTGTAATTTCCGTAGATCGTATCGCCGAAACAATCCGAGTCATTGGAGATAACGGCGTAGGTGAGTTCATCGTCATGCAGTACGGCACGGCCGCCCGTTGGACGGTGAACAATGTCGATGCCGTTCGCTCGGCAGTAATCGATGTCTACGGCCTTAGCAACCTGCTGACTGCGTCCCAGGGAGATTGTTGGGATGATCCAACCATAGAATCGTACGATGGTGACGGGAGTCTCGGTGTGCTCCGCTTCATTCAACAATGCGGCGTCGACGGCCATATTGCGGGAGCCATCCATCGCCCCATCGATAATCAATTTCCACGCCATGGGTTCGTTTTCAGCCGCGGAGCGGCGGCGGAGTGAGCAAACGCACGACGAGCCGCGTAGCGGCGAAAGATTCTTCCGCCGCTACGCGGCTCATCGTCAAGAAACCTTGCCCACGGCCTTCAACCGTGGCTACACTCTGTCGCCGCTCCGCGGCTAGTTTACGGAATGGTCAGCGCTACGAATCCGGAACGGTACTGGCCGCCTCGCTGCTGTTGCAACACGCCGAATGCGATTTCCTGACCCGACTTCAGATTTTTTTCAATTCGCCTGAAATCCTCGACGTTCTTGATGTCGTAACGCTGGTTGGTGCCGGCGATCACACGAGTGATGATGGTTCCACGCGTGATACCGGCGTCCTCTGCCGCGCTGTCTGCGTCCACAGCAGAAACGTACACACCGTCCTGCGACGGCAGACGTAACTGACGAACCATATCCGGAGTGATGTCCTGGATACGTATGCCGAGCCGCGCAGGCGTTCCTTCACCCTGGTCATTTCGGCCGGGAACATTATCGCGTTCACCATTGGCTTGCAGGATTTCAGTCCGATCCGCTACGGTGACGGGAATAGTCGTTTCGCGCCCATCTCGGTTGACCTTCACACGTATCGTCTTTCCAACAGGAGTATTTGCGATCGTATCCAGGAGGACTGCCGTGTTCGCTATCGGGGTGCCGTCAATCTCGGTGATGACATCACCTTCACGGATTCCCGCTTTTGCGGCAGGAAGTCCCGGCGTCACCGCTTCCACAATGACACCGCAGTCGGACTTCAGACCCATCGCCCGGCACAGAGCTGAATTTTGCTCGACCTTATAGGAAATGCCGATGCCGCCGCGCGTCACCTTCCCGCTTTGTACGAGCTGGTTATAAACCTTCACAGCCGTATTCGTCGGCAGCGCAAAACCGAGACCTGCAGACTGCCGCGTGTCGGAAATGATGGCAGTGTTGATTCCGATCACTTCCCCGGCCATATTGACCAGCGGACCGCCACTGTTGCCTGGATTGATGGCTGCGTCGGTTTGCAAGAAGCTTTGAAATGGTCTGGACCCTCCACCTGGAAGGCTGTCGCGACCCTTCGCGCTGATGATTCCATGCGTCACGGTGTGATCGAGTGTAAATGGGCTGCCGATGGCAAGGACCCAGTCTCCGACTTTGACTGCATCAGAGTTCCCTACCTTTGCAACCGGCAAATCACGGCCCGCCTCAATCTTGACGACAGCAAGATCTGTTTCCTCATCGCTGCCGATGACTTTCGCCTGGTATTCGGATTTGTCCTCCAGGCGAACTGTAATTTTTGTGGCCTTATCGACGACGTGGTGATTCGTCACAATGAAGCCGGCCTTGTCCACAACGAAACCAGTGCCCAGGCTGCGCACCTTCTCATTGCGGTCCGGAAGGTCGGGATTGCCGAAGAAATTGAAGAAATCGAACGGATCGAATTGCCGGGGATCTTGTGGATTGCGGTTGCGGTCGCCTCTGGCACGTGTCTGATTCTCGGGAGCAGCTTCCGTGCTGATGTTTACAACCGACGGAGCCAGGCTCGACGCGATCTGCGCAAACGCATTGGACAACGAAACCGGATCGGGAATGACAAGTGTTTGCGCTTTTTGCTCGCCCGCTTTGACTCCACCGGAAACGATGGTCCCAATCACAACACCAATCGTCAGTGTTGCGATAATTAAGGTGAGATAGAGCAATCGCTTCTTTGTCATGGTTGATTCATTGATCCTTTCAGAAGGTGCACTAATTGAGGATTATAACTTAGTGCCGCTGTTTACCATTACGGTGTCTATTGCCGACCGGCTAAAGCCGTCGCCTGCAATTCACGTTTTGACGCCACATTACCCATTTTGTTTTTAGGATTGCGCCAGCACCATCTGCAGTTTTCTCAGGCGCTCTTCTGCAGCGCGCAACGTTTCTTCCTTCTTACAAAATGTAAATCGGATGATGTCCTTGCCTGCGGCCGGATCGCTAAAGAAACTGCTGCCAGGAACGGTAGCGACGCCGACATCTTTAACCATGAACTTCGTAAACTCGACATCATTGGGATATCCCCACTTCGCGATGTCGCACATGATGTAATAAGCGCCTTTAGGAAGCATCGGATTCAGGCCGGCCTCTCCAAGCATTTTCATCAGACGGTCCCGTCGCTGCTGATAGTGCGAGGCCAGATCGATGTAATACGAATCGGGTAACCGGAGCGCAACGGCCCCGGCTTCCTGCAAGGGAGCGGGCGCCCCTACAGTGACAAAGTCGTGCATTTTTCGGATCGC
>DATFXZ010000288.1:0-2922 GCA_035315305.1 Terriglobia bacterium
GGAGCGCCTTCCGATTGGCAAACCGGAAATCATTCAGAATTTCAAACCGGAAACACTGAAGAAGTTCTACAAGGATTGGTATCGGCCGGATTTGATGGCCGTTGTCGCTGTCGGCGATTTTGATAAGACGGCTGTCGAAGACCTCATCAAAAAGCATTTCGGCTCGATCCCCGCGTCTCCCTCGCCGCGACCACGGCCGACGTACGATGTGGCGGATCACGAAGGCTCCGTCTACGCAATCATGACCGATAAGGAATTGACGACAACTTCTGTGTCCATCGAAAACCTCCTGCCCGCGCGGAAGCAAGGCACGGTCGGCGCATACCGTGAGGATATCGTTGACAGTCTCTTCTCGAGTATGTTGTCCGCCCGCTTCTCCGAAATGGCGCAGAAGCCTGACGCGCCGTTCCTCGCGGCAGGTGCGGGGCGAAGCTCGTTCATCAATCCGACGAAGGATGAGGCGGAATTGAGCGCTCGCGTGAAAGAAGACGGCATCGAGAAGGCACTCGACGCGCTGCTCACCGAGGTGGAGCGCGTCACGCGGTTTGGCTTCACCGCCACTGAGCTCGATCGCCAGCGTCAAAACCGACTGCGCTCCTATGAGCGCATCGTTATTGAAGATCAGAATCGCTTCTCGAACAGCCGAGCGGATGAATACATTCGAAATTTCTTAACCGATGAGCCTCTGCCCGGAGCGGAATTCGAGCAGGCACTCCATCAACGCTTCCTGCCTGAGATCACACTGGCCGAAATCAATGCACTCGCCAAGCAGTGGTTTACCGAAGGAAATCGTTTTGTCGTCGTTACGGCTCCCGACAAGCCAGGCCTGGTAATTCCGGATGAAGCGAAGCTGGCCGCGGCAATCAAAGCTGCACCGAATAAAGATCTCAACGCGTATGTAGACAATGTGAGTTCCGCCGCTCTCCTGGATCCTCTTCCATCAGGCGGAACAGTCGTCAAGACCGCAACGAAGGACGCGGTCGGGATCACGGAGTGGGAGCTGTCGAATGGTGTCAAGGTCGTCCTGAAGCCAACGACGTTCAGGGAAGATGAGATCCTTTTCCGGGCTGCAAGCCCAGGCGGTACCTCTCTGGCCAGCGATGACGACTACATCCCCGCCAGCACCGCCACGCAGGTTCTTAGCGCCGGCGGTGTGGGGCAGTTCAACGCTATCGACTTGCGAAAGGTGATGACGGGCAAGGTTGCCAATGTGAGCGCCTTTATCGGAGAAACCGAGGAAGGCCTGAACGGCAATTCTTCACGCAAGGACTTGGAAACGATGTTTCAGCTCATTTACCTCAGGTTCACGCAACCTAGAGCGGACTCAGACGCTTTCAAGGTCCAAAGCACGCAAGTCAGGACCGCTCTTGCGAACCAATCCGCGGTGCCGGAGTTTGCGTTTGCCGAAGCCCTGACGAACATCATGGGTCAGAATCATCCGCGCCGCCGCATCACGACCCCCGCAACGGTGGATCAATGGAATCTCGAGAAATCGCTCGCGTTTTATAAAGATCGTTTCGCCGATGCGAGTGATTTCACGTTTTTCTTCGTAGGGACCTTCGACCTGCAGACAATGAAGCCGCTGGTTGAGCGGTACCTCGGGGGACTGCCATCGATTCACCGAAAGGAGACCTGGAAAGATGTTGGCGTCCGGCCACCAGTTGGCGTGATCGAAAAAACAGTCGAAAAGGGCATCGAACCGAAGAGTCAGACGGCAATCGTCTTCACCGGGCCCTTCGAGTATGACCCGTCACACCGGACGACGCTACGGGCTATGTCGCACATCCTTCAAACGAGACTGCTCGACAGTATTCGTGAAGAGTTAGGCGGCACCTACACCATCAGCGTCAATGGAAACGGGCAGAAAATTCCCCGCCAGGAGTATCAGGTCTCAATCCAGTTCGGCGGTGATCCACAGCGAGTCGACGTCCTGTTGAAACGCGTCTTCGAGGAAATCGAAAAATTGAAGACGAATGGACCGACGGAGCAGGAGATCGCTGACGAAAAGGAAGCACTCCTTCGTGAGTTTGAGACGAGCAGCAAACAGAATGGGTTTCTGCTGGGTCAGATCGCGGGTAAGTATCAGATCGGGGAAGACGTCGCAGGGATTTGGGATGCGCCGGAACTATACAAGAAGATCGACGCCCCATCCGTCCAGCAAGCGGCAAGGACGTATCTCAATACGGGAAACTATGTGAGGGTTACATTGGTTCCCGAAAAAAAATAGTTTCGAAATTCTGAACCCCGACATTCACTAACCGCATGCAGACCGCATTCGTTACCGGCGCAAGCAGGGGTGTCGGCCGTGGCGTCGCCATCGGCTTGGCAGATGCTGGATTCAAAGTATTCGCGACCGGCCGCAGCATCGAATCGGCCGATCTCCCAACCGACATTGTCAGAATCGCTTGCGACCATTCACAGGACGACCAGACCGCGAAAGCATTCCAGAAGATCGAGTCCGGCCAACTTGACGTGCTGGTGAATTGTGCCTGGGGTGGATACGAAAGAATGATGGAGAACGGCCAGTTTACTTGGATGGTTCCCTTCTGGCAGCAGCCTCCTCATCGGTGGACCAGTATGATCGATGCAGGAGTCCGGGCCGCATTCGTCACATCTTCCTTTGCAGCCCGGATGATGATTCCGAAGCGTCAGGGTCTCATCGTAAATATCAGTTTTTGGCCCGCCCAGAAATACATCGGCAATGTGATCTACGGCGTGGCAAAGGCCGCCACGGATACACTCACTCGCGATACGGCTCACGAACTTCGTCCCCACGGCGTCACGGTTGTTTCTCTCTACCCTGGTCTCGTCAGGACAGAAGCCGTACTTGCTGCCGCGCAAGCCGGCTGGCTGGATCTCTCGAATAGCGAAAGTCCCGAATTCATCGGTCGTGTGGTGGTGGCGCTCGCGCGTGACCCGAAT
>DATFXZ010000289.1:0-6844 GCA_035315305.1 Terriglobia bacterium
CGCCCCAGGGTCGGATCCTGCCAAGACCGCGCTCGCTGAAGTCTACGAATTGCCTTGGGACAATCCGAAAGCGTCGGTTCAGGGCTTCTCGCCGCGCGGACTCGATATCTCGAGCGACGGCGTCGTTTGGGCACCACTTGCCAGCGGCCATTTCGCAAGCTTCGATCGTCGTAAATGCAAGGGACCGCTGAACGGTCCGACTGCGACAGGTCAGCATTGTCCCGAGGGCTTTACGCTGTACACGATGCCAGGCCCGCCGATCAAAGGCGCAGAGGATCTGGGAAGCGCCGAAGCGAGCTATTACTCATGGGTCGATCAGTTCGACACGTTCGGCCTCGGGAAGAACACCCCAATCGCGACCGGCAACGAAATGGGCGGCCTGCTCGCTCTGCAAAACGGCAAGTGGGTTGTACTGACTGTTCCGTACCCGTTGGGTTTCTATGCAAAGGGACTCGACGGACGCATCGATGATGCGAACGCAGGCTGGAAAGGCAAAGGCCTTTGGACAACGTACGCTACTCGCGCGCCATTCCATACGGATACGGGAAAAGGCACCACGAGTAAGGTTGTGAAATTACAGTTGAGGCCTGATCCACTCGCGAAGTAAGTACGAAAGGAGAATTTAAAATTGGACGAATCCTGCACCTCAAATCCGAAATCCGAAATTTCAGATTGGACTGCCTAGTTCTGGCATGTGGCGGGTCCAATTTGCTATTTCGGATTTGAGGTGCAAGATTCGTCCAATCTCAAATTTTTCTCTTAGTCTCCGAAACTCACGCTAGGCTCAGGGACCCCCTTTGCTCCTCGGAGCCACAACTGCAACTGCTCCAGATAAAGGTACAAAACCGGGGTGATGTACAGCGTCAGAAGCTGAGAGACCACAAGACCACCGACAACCGCCAAGCCGAGCGCCTGGCGGGCATCGCCGCCTTCTCCATAACCAAGCGCGACGGGCAAAGTACCAAACAGCGCTGCCATTGTCGTCATCATGATGGGACGGAAACGCAGGATGCATCCGCGATAAATCGCTTCCGCAGGACTGAGACCTTCTCGCTGCGCTTGAATGGCGAAGTCGATCATCATGATCGCGTTTTTCTTCACGACACCAAAAAGCATGATCAGTCCGACGAAGGCATAGAGATCGAGTTCCTTGTGAAAGAGAACCAGAGTCAGCAGTGCGCCGAAAACGGCGGAGGGCAATCCGGACAGAATCGTAATGGGATGGATGAAGCTTTCATACAGGACCCCGAGCACGATATAAATCACAAGAATCGCAACGATCAGCAGCAGCGTCAATCCCTGAAACGACTCCTGGAACTCCTTAACTGTTCCTTGAAAATTTACGGAAATACTGGCCGGCATCCGTAGTTCACGGACTGCTTCATTGACGCGCTCTGCGGCTTGACCTAGAGAAAATCCCGGCTGCAGATTGAAGGAGATCGTGGATGCGGGGATTTGACCAAAATGATTCACACTGAGTGGGCCGACGGTGCGTTGAATCCGCGCGACCTCATCCAATGGAACCAACTGTCCCCTAGCCGAACGAATATAGAGCTTCTGCAGCGCGTCCGGCGAGCCCTGATATTCCGGCAGGACTTCCAAAATCACCGAATACTGGTTCGCCGGTGCGTAAATGTTGGAAACCTGTCGGTCTCCATAGGAACTGTAAAGCGCGTTCTGAATTTGTTCCGGCGTCACACCAAGCGATAGAGCGCGGTCGCGATCGATATCCACTTTCACTTGAGGACTCGCTATGAGCAGGTCGCTGCTGACGTCGACGAACCCGGGCAGCATTTGAATCTTCTGCGTCAACTTCGGTGTCCAGTCGTAGATATCGTTCAAACTGACGCTTTGCAGCGTCATTTGATACACGCTTGTCGTGAACTGCCCATTGATCGTGATCGGCGGCGGATTCTGAAGAAAGGTCATCATGCCGGGAACTTGCGCCAACCTCGGGCGCATTTGCTCGATCGTTTGATCTACGGTCAGCTTCCGCTGACTGCGCGGCTTCATCAGTGAGAACCCGTATCCCACGTTGCTCTCTTGTGAAAATGCCAGGGATCCCAGGACATTAGGGTCTTTCGCCATGATATCGGCGACTTGCTTTTGCCTCTCGGCCATTGCCTGATACGAAATGTCTTGGCCGGCCATGCTGACGGCAAAAATGTATCCGCCGTCCTGACTCGGGATGAATCCCGTTGGCATTGTTATGAACAAATAAACGCTGCCGGCCAACAAAACGACGGCGAGGACTGCCGTGGCGAATTTGTGATGAAGCACGCTGCGTAGCGTGTAATCGTAAGCTCTCGCAATGGAATCGAAGCCGCGCTCGAGCCCGCGATAGAGCGCACCGTGTTTTCGATTATGCGGCGGCAGATACCGGCTCCCGAGCATCGGTGTGAAGGTGAGGGAGACAATTCCCGATATCAGAATCGCGACGATGATCGTGACGGAAAACTCATGCAGCAAACGGCCGACCATACCGCCGAGAAACAGCACCGGAATGAACACAGCGATGAGCGAAATCGTCATCGAAATAATCGTGAAACCGATTTCCTCCGATGCCAGCATTGCCGCTTCGTACCGGCTCTTGCCCATTTCCATGTATCGAACAATGTTTTCGAGCATGACGATGGCATCATCGACAACGAAACCGACAGATAACGTGAGCGCCATCAGCGACAGCGTGTTCAGACTGTAGCCGAGCAGATACATTGCGGCGAACGTGCCGATGATCGAAAGAACGACCGCCGACCCTGGAATCACCGTCGCCCAAAGACTCCTGAGGAAAAGAGAAATGACCATCACGACCAGCGCGATGGTTAAGACAAGTGTGAACTCGACGTCGTTGATCGAACCACGAACCGTTTCGGATCCATCGTAGAGAAGTTCAAACTCGACGGCGGGGGGGAGAGCCGCTTTCAGCTGAGGGAGAATTTTTTGAACATTGTTCACGATCTCAACTGTGTTCGTACCTGGTTGTCTCGATACGGCGAGAATGATGCTGCGGATCCCGTTGTTCCATGCAATCGTCTTGTTGTCTTCAACGCTATCGGCAATGTTCGCAACTTCCTCGAGGCGTAACGCGACGCCATTGCGCCATTCGACGATGAGAGGCCGGTAAGCAGCGGCTTCCATCAACTGCCCGGTCGATTGCACGGTGAAGGCTTGTTTTGGGCCTCGAAGTCGTCCTGTCGGAAGATTGACGTTGCTCTGCTGGACAGCGCGCTGCACTTCATCAACACCAACACGATGGGCCGCGAGACGGTCCGGATCGACTTGAATGCGAACGGCGTATTTCTGCGCCCCGAACACTTGCACTCGAGAAACGCCTTTTACGGACGACATTCGCTGAGCGATCATCGTCTCCGCGTATTCGTTCACCGTGTATAGCGGCAGCGTTTTCGAACCTAGTGCGAAATAAAGAATGGCTTGCTCAGACGGATTTTGCTTCGCGTACGAAGGAGGCCGCGGCATCGGCGGCAGAACAGCTTGCGCGATCGCCGATTGCACATCTTGTGCAGCCGCGTCGATGTCGCGTCCGAGATCAAATTGAATAGTGATGGTACTTCCGCCCTGTGTGTTGGAGGAACTGATGGACCGGACTCCGGCAATCGTTGAGAATTCGCGCTCCAAAGGCGTTGCGATGGACGATGCCATCGTTTCCGGATTCGCGCCGGGCTGAAAAGCACTGACCTGGATGGTCGGATAGTCGACCGAAGGAAGAGCCGCTATCGGCAGGGCACGGAAACCGACGATTCCAAATAAAAGAATCGCGAATGTGATCAGCGTCGTCATCACCGGACGCTGAATGAAAATGCGAGAGAACTTCATACTATTTCGTTGAAATCTTCGCGCCCGGAAACAATCGAGACTGACCGTCGGTCACGATTGTTTCACCGGCGACAACGCCTTTTTCGATGACGACCTTTCCCGAAGTCGTCTGGCCGACAGTGACCGGTCGCGGCTCTACACTCTGATCCGCTTTCACCGCGTAAACAAATGAACCTTGCTGCCCGACCTGCACAGCTTCCGAGGGAATGAGCGTCGCGGTTTGCGTGTCGAGTGTGAGAACGACGTTCAGAAACTGCCCCGGCCACAATCGGCCGTCCGTGTTGTCGAAGACAGCTTTCAATCGAATCGTTCCGGTGTTCGGATCGACCGTATTGTCGATGACGCTCAGCATGCCGGTAGAGGGCATTGCATCTTTTTCCGCGACCGCCGTGACTGCCAGTTTGCGGCGAGATTGCAGCCTCAGTATCGCGTTGAGATATCGCTCTGGTACGCCGAAACTGACAAAGACGGGTTTAATCTGATTCAGAACGACCAGAGCATTGTCGCCGTTAGCCTTCACGAGATTTCCTGGATGTACGAGCAGGTTACCGGCTCTGCCTGAGATCGGAGCATGAATCTCGCAGTAGGCCAGATTTAGCTTGGCCTGTTCCACAGCTGCACGATCGGATTCCAGCGCAGCGCGGATGCTTTCAATGGCTGCTTCGTCGGCGCGCATGGAATGTTCTGCCACTTCGGCGGCGGTGCGAATCTGGTCTTCCTGTTGCCGAGTGGAAATGCCCTCTTTCGATAGTTGTTCGAAGCGGTTCGCATCGGCTTTGGCATTCTTCAGCTGCGCCTGGCTGCGAGCGACATTCGCTTCCGCAACCCGCAACTGCGCCTGGTCTTTCGCGAGGGCAGCTTCCGATTGACGCAGGGCTTCCTGGAACGGACGGGCATCAATTTCAAAGAGGAGGTCGCCTCGATTGACATTAGCGCCTTCCGCGAAGTTCACTTTCAGGAGCGGACCGGCAACTTGTGATTTCACTTCCACACTGGAATAAGGTTCAGCCGTACCGACGCTTCGAATCTGAATTGGAACAGTTTCTTCGGTCGCTTGCGCTGTGGCAACCGGTACAGGAGGAAATACCGGAGGACCGGACTGGGCGTGTGGCGAAGAACAGCCGGCAAAAAAGAAAATGAACGCAATTATGGCGTTAAGTTTCATCATAGGTTCACAGGCAGTTTAGCAAAGTCAAGCCGCGGATTTCGCCGATGACGTGGATTAGGTACATCCGAGTCATCAGGGCAATCCGCGTCGAGCTCATGGTTACGATCTTGACGAAACACGGGAATTTGATTTGTAATCGGGACTGTACAACAACGTACTTGGACGAGGGCGTCCACGAGCCAGATGGGTTCGGGGCGCTTTTTTTATGCTTTTTGACGGATACGACACCGGTAGTTTTCACGATGAGATGTTCTGCGCCGACGGAACACCAAGATCCTGCGCCCGCCTGCTATTTGAGCGCATCGCCTCGGTAGGTGATGAGGAGCTCCGCAGGTACCAAAAAGCGGCCGAGCAGGCTCTGTTTCGGATGGGTATCACTTTCAATGTGTATGGCGATGAGGCCGGTACGGAAAAGATTTTTCCTTTCGATATTATTCCGAGGATTGTCGCTGCCGATGAATGGGCGCAAATCGAACGCGGTCTCAGGCAGCGCGTTCACGCTCTAAATCTCTTCATCAACGACATCTACCACGACCAGAAGATTCTGAAGGATCGGGTAATACCGACCGATGTGGTTCTCTCAGCAAAATCCTTTCGTAAATCGTGCATCGGGCTGAGGCCGCCCAAAGGAACATGGTGTCACATTACCGGAACAGACCTGGTTCGGCATGGAGATGGGAAGTACTACGTCCTCGAAGACAACCTTCGTTGCCCGTCGGGTGTCTCCTACGTTCTTCAGAACCGCGAGCTCATGAAGCGCACGTTCCCGCAGATCTTTGATCGCAGCAACGTGCGTCCGGTGAGTGACTACCCTAGTCACCTCCTCAAAACCCTTCAGGACATCGCGCCTCCAGGATACGGATCACCAGTCGTCGCTCTTCTCACTCCTGGAATCTATAACTCCGCGTACTTCGAGCATGCGTTTCTCGCAAAGTTTATGGGCGTGGAACTGGTCGAAGGACGCGACCTCGTAGTGATGAATGGCCGTGTCATGATGCGAACCACGAAGGGATTCGAACGTGTTGACGTGATTTACCGCAGGATCGACGACGACTTTCTCGATCCGTCAACCTTCCGGCCCGATTCGTTGCTCGGTGTACCCGGCATTATGGACGTCTACCGCGCAGGCCGTGTAGCGCTCGCAAATGCTCCTGGCACCGGCATTGCGGATGACAAAGTGATATACGCGTACGTTCCAAAGATCGTTAAGTACTATCTGGACGAAGATGCGATTCTTCCGAACGTCCCGACATATGTCTGTTGGGATGAAGCGGAACGACGGCACGTCCTCGACAATTTGGATAAATTCGTCGTTAAGGCGGCGAATGAGTCCGGCGGATACGGCATGCTCGTCGGTCCGCATTCCACATCCGAACAGCGTGAGAAATTCAAAGCCGCCATCAATGCCGATCCGCGCAACTACATTGCCCAGCCCACTCTTGCTCTGTCTCGCGTGCCGGTGATAGTAGATGACCATTTTGAAGGGCGGCACGTCGATCTTCGGCCATATGTCCTCTATGGAAAAGACATCTTCGTGTTGCCTGGAGGTCTAACGCGTGTTGCCTTGAAGAAGGGATCTCTTGTGGTCAATTCCTCGCAAGGCGGCGGGAGCAAGGACACGTGGGTGCTGTCATGTTGAGCCGGGTTGCTGATTCTCTGTATTGGATGAGCCGGTACGTGGAACGCGCCGAAAATGTCGCGCGGTTCATCGACGTGAACACGTGGCTTAGTCTGGATCTGCCCGATGGCTATCAAGAACAATGGCGTCCGCTGATCAGCACAACCGGCGATGATGCGCTGTTCGCCAAACACTACGACGCTGCATCAAGATCCAATGTCATC
>DATFXZ010000290.1:0-8301 GCA_035315305.1 Terriglobia bacterium
CAGTTTGCCGACCCCATGGTGATGCGAAAGTGAGCCCCCAGACTTCAGGATTTCGTCACGCGCGATGTTTTCCAGCTCCAGATAAACGTCCTGCGGATTCGGGAGGCCTTTGTAGTAGAAGCCGAAGTAAAAATAGATACACACTCCGGTGCGGTAAATCTGCGTCACGCGGGCCGTTACGAACGGTTTCCCTGGAAGACCCCTGCGCGCGTATTCATCGGTCAAGCGTCGCTTGACGTTGTCGCACAGCGCGAGCGCATTCGTCCATGCGACGGACGTCTCGAAAGACTCCGCGATGATGTAGTAGCTCATCAGAAAGTCGCGAATGTAGGCGATGCTATACGTTAGCTGATATCCTCTGCGACCGTTATCGGCGCCGGCCTTCATGCCCCCGTGCCTGGCCGCGATGCGATATAAATCGCGCTGTTGCTGTTCGACCTCCGCGCGGGTTCCTTCGAACACAAGCGTGCATGCGACCATCTTGTAAGGGTCGAAACTCTTGATCTTCGTTACGAAAAACTTTTCCACTTTGCTCTTCAAATCGGCGAGTCCACCGCTCGATTTTGGTTTCAAGGCCAATCCGAATTGAAATTGAAGATTGTCCACAAGCCGAACGCTTGCGGGGGGCGTCGCTTCCCCCGCCAGGTCGTACATGAATTTGAATCCGTCATCGAATGTCGGGAAAAGCACCGAACCGTACTCCTGTACTTCGGGTAATGGAAATACTTTGACAACAGCGGACGTAATGATGCCGAGCGTGCCCTCAGAGCCGAACATGAGCCGGCGAAGATCGAGTCCGACGGACTCGCGTGGCGACGCGCTTGTGCGTTCGAGCTTACCTGCAGCCGTAACCACGCTTACATCGAGGACGAGATCTTCGATATTGCCGTAGCGGTTTTTCTTCATACCGCTCGCATTCGTCGCAATCCACCCGCCGAGCGTGGAGAACTCGACACTGTCCGGCTCATGGCCCATCGTGACACCGTGCTTCTTCAATTCGGCCATGATGTGCCGGCCTACGGCGCCGGACTCGATACAAGCCATCATGTTCTCACGATCGACCCAAAGGATCCGGTTCATCCGCCGCATGTCGACGGAGAGGATCGTGCGATGTTCGCTCTCGTTACAGCGGAGGGCGTCCGTGACGTTCGTTCCCCCGCCGTAGGGAATGAGAGCGACGTTATGCGCCTTTGCGGCCTCGACCAGCGCCGTTACCTGAGTTTCCCCTTCCGGATAGACGACTAGATCCGGGACGCGCCCGAGCCGAGTGTATTTAATCGAATACATCTCTTCCTGGGTATGGCCGTGACCATGCCGCAGGCGAATTTCACCGTTCGTATCGATTTGGTTCGGACTTAGGAACTTTTGAAGAGCATCGAGAAATTCCCGTTTGATGTACGGTTCGGGAATAGACGTCGGATACCGCGGCGGATTTACATTTCTCGGATTGACGTCGCACTCCAGGACTTCTCTGACCCAGGGCAAAAATCGAGGCAGTTCTTTTCCGCTAAGCTCGTATCGGGTGCCCCGGATGATGACGTGACCGTTTTCGCTGAAGTCGAAGTGCGTATCGCGAAAGCCCCAAACATCGAGGCTTTCCTCTTCATCCGTCCGCTGCGCGGGCGGAGTTTCCAGGTTGATGACCTTAGATGCCTTTGTGGAAGTCAAGTCGCGAAAATACGATAGAATCCGCCGATGTTCAATGCCGAAGAACCTATATGCCAGATCCATCACAGCTTTTGATCCGATGGCTGGAAGTGTTAGTCCGTCGCGGCGGTAGTGATCTTTTCCTCGTTGTCGGCTTACCGCCGGCTGTTCGATTGATAGGGAAGGTGGTGCATCTCGATGAGGACCCGCTCAACGGGCCGCAGATCGATGAGGCTATTCTCTCGGTGCTGCCGCCACAGGCGGCGCAGAAATACCGAACGGAAGGCCACACGGACAGCTCACTGCGCCAGGATGGCCTGGGGCGGTTTCGGATTAATCTTCATCATGAGCGCGGCCGCCCGGCCGCGGCGATTCGGGCGTTACCTGCACGTCCACCGCGGCTTTCTGAACTCGGTTTGCCTGCGAACGTTTTCGGATTAACCCGGCTGCCGTATGGTCTGGTTTTGGTCGGCGGCCCCACCGGTTCCGGGAAGACGACAACGCTGGCGGCGCTCGTCGATGAAATCAATCGACGCGATGCCAAGCACATCATCACCATCGAAGACCCGATCGAGTACGAACATTCGCATCAGAAAAGCATCGTCGAGCAGATCGAGATCGGAATCGATGCTCACAATTTTCCTACCGCGCTGCGGTCAGCACTCCGTCAAGCACCGGACGTGATCGTCGTCGGCGAGATGCGGGATGCGGAAACGATGAGCATTGCACTCACGGCGGGAGAAACCGGTCACCTCGTCTTTTCGACTCTACATACCGGGGACGTCACATCGACAATCTCTCGTGTGGCCGATTCCTTTCCACCCGAGCGCCAGACTACTATCCGGCAGGAACTCTCGATGTCCTTAGCAGCGGTGATGACACAGATACTGTTGCCACGCACCGGAGGCGGACGCATCCCTGCCGCCGAATTGCTGATGATCGGCTATGGCGCCCGCCAGCACATCCGGAAAAATGCGCTACAGCATCTTCATCAGGAAATCACGATCACACGACCCAACGGGTCATTCACGTTTGAAGAGTCCCTGGCGACGTTAGTGCGCCAGAAAGTTCTCAGTGCCGAAGAGGCACGCGGACGGACAGTGCATCCTGAAGAATTGGATCATCTGTTGGGTGAGGGAACGTAGGGATCCGACCAATGCTCAATTCGCTAATTCTTAATTCCTAATTCCTACATTAGGAATTAAGAATTGGCGAATTGAGCATTGGTCAGATTACTTGGTCAGTTCCCCTCCGGGCTACAAACGCGGGCAATCTTCTCAAAGTGTTCCCGCACCAGATCCGAATCATCGATAAATGTCATCACCAGATGATCCGGCGAGATGTCATAGAAATAACCGGGATGGACGAGGATTCCATCCTTCCTCAACAACTCGGCCGCCGCCTCGTCCTCGTCACGAGCGATTGGCACCGTTATATAGAAACCGCCTTTCGGCTCCGCGAACGTGATCCCTTTCAACCCGTCAACAGCAGCGGACCGGCAACGTTGTATCCAATCTTTATACTCCTTCACGAACTCGCCGCCGCGGCGAAAGATTTCGGGAACCGCAAATTGCGCGATCTCGTTGACTGGCAAAAACGTGTCGGAGATCAGGTCCAGAGCCGCCACTGATTTCGTAACGAGTGCAGCGTCTCCGGTGATTGCCATCCAACCGATCTTCATCCCAGGCAACGCGAACATCTTCGAGAGACCATTCAAAGTGAAGACGAGTGGCGCGTCCGTGGCGGCCGGGCTCGGAAAGGAATCCAGACCAAATAGAAACTCGCTGAATACCTCATCGGAAATGATCGGCAGTGCATGACGCCCGGCAATTTCTGCAACACCACGTAGTTCATCACTACCAGCAACCATTCCGGTCGGGTTGTGCGGCGATATAACGACGATAGCTCGCGTGCCGGTCGTGATCTGATTCTCTAAATGATCGAGATCGATTGCCCAGCCGCGTTTTTCATCGAGGCGGTAGTGCCTCATGTAGACGCCTGCGAGTCGCGCGATGTAATCGAAGAGTGGATATGACGGCTGCGGGCAAAGGATCTCATCGCCGTTCTCGGTGAGCAGTTTGAAACAGTACCAGTACGAGACACTCGTGCCTGGCGTAATGACAACGTGATCAGGCGAGATTTTTAAGCCCTCATAATATTGCGCGATAGCCTCGCGCGCCGGTCGCTGACCGAGCGAATCCGGACGGTATATGCGGGTCTTTTCAGCGGCTTGCTTGAGGATGTCTGCGAGAATGTCAGCCGGGTAAACGATTCCGTGTTCGTTCACGTTGCCCCGAACCAGATCCGTGACCTGCGCGCCTTCTCTCTTCAATCGGTCGTGCAGTTGGTAGAGCGGGTTCTTCGGGCCGCCAAGATTTTGAGCGAAATCGGAAAAGAAGATTTCCATTGGCTGCAGTCTAGCAGCGTTCAGAACTGCTATCATCCGCTGATGTTCGAAGCTCGATTGCAAACGTATTGGGCCGACGTTGATGCGGCCGGTATCGTCTATTACCCCCACTTTTTCCGATTCGTCGAACAGGCAGAAGAAGAGCTGTTCCGGGCGGCTGGAAAAGAACCGCAGCCGCTCATTGAGGAACATCATGTCTGGATGCCGCGCGTCGAGGCGTTCTCGAAATTCTCGAAGCCGATCCGACACGGTGCTGCCATTCGCGTGCGGCTGAATCCCCAAATCAAAGGACAGAAGACCATTCGGTATGACTTCGAAATCCTCGACGACAAGAGCGGTGAACGGCTGGCCGCCGGATATGTCACCGTGGTATGCGTCGATACGCGATTCAAGTCGACGGCGATTCCCGATGCGATTAGGAAGATCATCGAAAATGCATAAGCTACTACGGAAACTCTCGTCTCCTGAAAAGATCCAGAAGTACCTGGATGAGTTGCCCTACAACACAGAAAAGCTAGGAGAAACCTGCCGCTCACCCCGTCTGGTTGTCGAACTCAACACGGCACACTGCTTCGAAGCCGCGCTCTTTGGCGCTGCCGCGTTGCGCGTGAATGGCCAGCCACCCTTGATTCTGGATTTGGAGGCTGTACGCGACGATGATCATGTGATCGCGGTGTACAGATCGAATGGTTGTTGGGGCGCCATAGCAAAGTCGAACTATGCCGGTCTGAGGTTCCGCTCGCCGGTTTATCGCACGTTGCGCGAGCTGGCTCTGTCGTATTTTGAGCATTACTACAACTTGAAGGGCGAGAAAACGCTTCGTGCATATTCACGTCCCGTGAGTCTCGCGCGATTTGATTCGATAGAGTGGATGACCACCGAAGAACCACTCTGGACGATTGCTGAATACCTCTGCACGATCAGACACACTCCGATTCTCAACGGCACCAAGGACCGCATGTACATGGACAAACGCCTGTATGAAGCGGGCCTGCTGGGCCGCGCATAGCCGCTTACGGATTGGACCGGATCTGTCCGTTCCAGCGGGCATGCTCTAGCTTCACGATAAATCAACATGCCGGGAGGAATTATGGGCGCTCAGAAGTCTTTGTTTTATGAAGACATTCAATTCGACACGACTTCCAGTCTCGCCCTGCGCTCTCGTCCGAATCGTCCATTGTCGAAAGCCGCTCGAACATTCAACCGCTTCGTCGCGCGAGTCGAAGACTTACGGGCCAAATTGCAATCGGAAACTTGCCAGCTCGATCGTGCGCTTGCATATTACGGAGCCCACCTTCACCCACGGTTGAAGCGTCTGACGGAACTAAGGAAGGATACGGTCCGGCTGTGCGCTCTATATCTGACGCGGAAGCATCTAAAGCAAAAACGAGACCGCAAAACGTTGCAGATGTTCCTTGCTGACCAGCTTGAGCAAATTATCGCGGAAGAAGGTTCTCTCGCGGATGACGATTTGCGAGCGCTTTTCGAACACGTTCATGGAGTCGATTTCGCGCAATCCGAACGTGAAGGCTTTGAGGAAAGCCGTTCGGTTATCGAGGATATATTTGCTGACATCGGCATTGATATCGATCTTGACGGTCTCAATCCCGGTATGAGCGAAGCGGAAATTGCAGCCAAATTCGCCGAGATGGTGGGACAGATTGACCAGAATTTCAAAAGCGAAATGCGCGGGCCGGGCCATCGCAAGAGCAAGCGCCAGTTACAGCAGGAAGAGCTTATGCGCAGCGCTGAGGAACTGCGGAAGAAAAGCATCGCCAGTATCTACAAGCAACTCGCCAGGGCACTTCATCCTGATCTCGAACCGGATGATGAAAGCAGACGGCGTAAGGTTGTTCTTATGCAAGAGCTGACGACGGCGTATCGGGAAAACGATCTGCACACGTTGCTTCGCCTGGAACTGGAATGGATTCAAAAGGAGGAACAGGATCTGGACCGTCTGACCGATGAGAAACTGCGCATTTACAATGAAGTTCTCCGAGAACAAGTGCAGGAACTGGAGCAGGAACTCGCCGAACTGCCTTTTCACCCCCGTTATCGTCCGCTTGTTGTGATGGATGGGCCGTTTGAAATTCGCCTTCGAACAGATGGCGCGGGCGAGGAACACGAGCTTGACCGCACGATCGAGAGCATGGAAGCGAGTATCGCTCGGCTCAGAAGCGAACAGGCGCTTCAGGAAGTCCGAAGCTTTATCCGAATGTATTAGACGCTACTTCAATTCGAAATATCGCTATAGCTTGGAAAGCCTGGAATCGACTTTGCTCTCTTAACCGCGCGTAGAATGGCTTCCGAAACGGCCTCCGCCGCCAACGCGCCGATGGCGGTGAGGTTCGGCGTCACGCCGGATGTCCCCGTGCACACGGCGAAAACAGTGTCGCCATCTGAAGGAGTGTGCGTGGGGTTGATCGCACGCGCCAGGCCGTCGTGCGCCATTTCTGCGATCTTCGTCATTTGCGTTTTATCAAACCGCGCGTTTGTGGCGACAACACCGATTGTGGTGTTCTGGCCCAACGAACCGACATCGCGGCCTGAGCGATATGCGTCGATAATATTGAGAAAAGCCTTGCCGTCTGCAGTCCTTGCCCCCGCCACGATCTTGCCGGTTTTTGGATCGATGACGTCGCCAATGCAATTGACGGCAACAAGAGCGCCGACAACCAATCCGTTTCCGAGCTTAATGCTGGACGTCCCGATCCCACCCTTCATGGGTTTGCCGCCGGCAATTTTTCCAATCGTCGCCCCGGCTCCAGCGCCAATATTGCCTTCCTCGACTGGACCGCCCTTCGCATTCACGCAAGCTCGGTAGCCGGCATCGGCATCCGGGCGAATCTTGGCATCACCTACATTCAGATCGTAAAGAATCGCAGCCGGCACAATTGGCACCTTTGCGGCGGCGGTGATAAAGCCTGCGTCGTGCTCCTCGAGGTAGCGCATGACGCCGGTCGCAGTCTCCAACCCAAATGCACTGCCGCCGGAAAGAACAATGGCATTCACTTTGTCGACCAGGTTCGTGGGCTTTAACAGATCCGTCTCGCGAGTGCCCGGCGCGGACCCGCGAACGTCAACGCCGGCAACAGCACCGCGCTCGTAAAGCAGAACAGTGCACCCGGTCGGTCTTCGTGAATCTGTGAAGTGGCCGACCTTGATGCCCTCGACATCCGTGATGAAGCCCTCGGACTGTAGGGGCGGTCTTCCCATACCGCTGCGCGCTGACGCGCTTGCGCTTCGCGGACCGTTCCGGCGCGCGTAGAGCGCCCCTACAGTCGACACGCCAAGGAAAATTCGACGATTCATGGGGTAATCATTATCACGAAGCTGGCAAGAATTCCTATCGGTGCGGATTGAGTCCAGGCGGTGATGGCCACCGAACTGATAATCGCAACGATTGCCCGTGCGGAGGTTGGCCGGCGCGAATAAAGGCCTACGATCAGAGGCGCCGACAGCGCGACTGCCATCAACGTGTAGAAGATCTGAAGCGCCGAGATGATCGATGGCAGGACGATCGCAAGCAAAACACCGACGGATGCTCCGATGATTGCCGCGATGCGCCCGACAAAAAGGACATCGCGATCTGCGGCTGCGCGTCGAAAAAACGTCTGATACAAGTCAATGCTCACAGAACTGGAGAGCATGAATAGAATCGCATCGCATGTGCTCACCTCAGCCGAAAACACCGCTGACAGCGTCAGCAGTCCGAGCCAGGGTGGCATCAGGTGCGTCATTATCGTCGGCAACGCAAGCTCACGATTTGTCAGTCCAGGGAATCGGGAGTGAGCGATCACCCCGAGAATCGCGGGCACAAACGCGAAGACGATTAGTCCGAACGCGTTCCAGTTCACTCCGACTCGGACTACCTGTTCGTTGCGCGCACCATAGAGCTTCTGAATCAGCCCCGGCGAGATGATAAACGAAGGAACGAGGATCGAAATGTAGTTGAGTACACCACCAGTTCCAAGGGGCGAAGAGGCGTCGAGCGCAGGCTGCAATGCCCGCCATCCGCCGGCCGCGACAATACCTAGCGGGACTGCGAGAAAGAAGCCCGCGAACATCACCGCCAGCTGGATCAGATTTACCCAGGCTGAAGTCAACAGCCCTCCCGCCGCGAAATAGGTCGTGACGACGATCCCGCCAATCAGGCAGCCCTGCCATTTCGGCAAACCGGCGACGACTTCGAGAATTTGAGAGATTGCGATCAACTGGCCGGCAAGAATCATCAGGGTTCCCAACCA